>JBCCIX010000157.1:0-9027 GCA_039028075.1 Bacteroidota bacterium
TATGACAGCGTTTACGCTGCTGGGGTATATCGCTCACGCCCAGTGTGGAGATTGGAACTTCCCTGAAGATAAATCAACCTTTGACGAAAAGAACGTTTTGTATAACGATGCACTCAGGGGAGATAATTTCAAAAATGCTCAAAAGCCACATATGTGGATCCTGAAAAATGCTCCCGATGTTAACGATGCCATTTACATCAATGGTGAAAAGATTTATAAGGGACTAATTGACGCTGAGAAAGATGATGCAAGGAAAAAGGTGCTGATTGACTCCCTAATGTTGATGTACGATATGCGCTTAAAATATACGCCTTGCGGAAAAGAAGCCGATATCGCGGCGCGAAAAGCGTACAACGCATATCGATACAACGTGCGAAACAAAAGCGAATTAGAAAATATTCTTAAGCTTTATGATCAGGCCTATCAGCTGAATGGTAACGACTTACCTTATTACATGCTTTTACCTTACATGAGTGTAGTACAGTACAATTCAAGATACAAAAAGAATTTATCGGAAGATAAGATTTTAGATTACTATGATCAGATAATGGGTGTAGTTGATTATCAAATTGAAAATGAAAAGGATTCAAAAAGAGTTGAAAAATTGAAAGGATACAAGAGTTCTATTGATGGTATACTCGTGGGTCTCGTAGATATCAATTGTGATTTTGTTAAGTCTAACTTGGAACCCAAATTCAAAGAAGACCCAACAAATTTAAAAATGGCCAAAAAGATTTTTGGGTTCATGCTGAATGGTAAATGTACCGATGATCCCCTCTGGTTAGAAACTGGTGAGGTGATCCTAGCTAATGAGCCGGATTACGGCATTGCAAAAGCCTTGGGGGTAAAATTTAAAGCGGCTAAGGACAATGATAAAGCCAGCCAGTATTTTACGCAGGCCTTAGAAATTACTGACGATCCTTCTAACAAGGCGGATATGTATATACAGCTGGGCAATTTAAAGTCTGGTGCTGCGGCCCGTGATTTCTACCGAAAAGCCTTGTCGGCTGATCCAAACAAGAAGGAAGCCTACGCTGCCATCGGATATTTGTATTACGGAAGTTTTGAGACCTGTGCGGGCAAAAAAGATTGGGTGAAGGACAGAGCTATATTTATAGCTGCTTACGACAAGTTTAGGCAAGCTGGTAACAGTTCTATGATGGCAAAAGCCAAAGAGGCTTTCCCTTCAAAAGAAGAAGTTTTCACCTACAACTACAAGGCTGGGGATAAGATTTCAGTCGGCTGCTGGGTTGGTGAAACCGTAACCATCCAGACCAGGGATTAAGCGATATTGGAAAAAGCAAAGAGGTAGTTTCAAAAGTCAGAAAACTACATCGTTATCCTAACAAGGGATGAAGATAGCTAGGGAATCTTTTACATGTATCAAATGATCACCTGCAGCGTAGAAAGGTACTTTCCACAGGATGAATGTGCATTTACCTGTCTTTGGAAATAGCTGTTTTTGGTGAATGACGAAATGATGCAAAGCGTCAAGAAATCTTTTTTAATCTTGCTGACGGCATTGGTCATCACAAGGTGTGGCACCCCCGATCAGGGCATTGAGGGGATTCCAAACTACGATGGTGCTATTCAGCAGGCGGAAGATATGGTGCTTTACCATAGTGAAAATGCCATTGTTAAAAATAAACTGGTTACTTCGAAATTTCTGGAATATGCCAATGGAGACCGAGAGTTTCCAGAAGGCTTGTATTTTGAATTTTATGATGACGAAGGTACTATAACCTCCACGTTAAAAGCCAACGAGGCCTACTATTTTAAAGAGGAAGACCGGTGGCGTGGTAGAGGTGACGTAGAAGTGAAAAATATTGAACAGAATCAAAAACTAGAAAGCGAGGAGCTCTTCTGGAAACCCAAAGACGAGCAGATATCTACTGAAAAGTTCGTCACCATAACGCTTCCGGATAAAATCCTTTATGGAGAAGGGCTAACGGCCAAACAAGACTTCTCCTCCTACCTCATTAAAAAACCTCAAGGCACGTTTGACATTGAAGAGTAAACTGGTACCCACGCTGGTCCTTTCGCTAACCGTGGCGCTATTCATCATCGGGGTCTATGAAACTATGACTCTTGGCCTTACCTATTCGTATTGGATTTTCATGTTATGTGCAAGTCTGCTATTTTTATACAGGCTTATTAAACCAAAAGAGCAGAAAAAGCGCTAATGGATATTGTATTAATCTTGTCAATTCTTGCCACGTTATTATCCTCTGCTTTTTTTTCTGGCATCGAGATCGCTTTTGTTTCGGCGGATAGGCTACATATTGAGCTTCAGGGCAAAAAAGGGATCTGGCCCTCCAGAATAGTGGCCAAGTTTGTCAAGAATCCTTCGCGATTTATTGGCACCACGCTGGTAGGAAATACCCTGTCTCTGGTTTTGTATGGTATTTTCATGGCCAAGCTCTTAGACCCTTTTATCCGGCAGTTCATTAGTAACTATCTTCCTGACGTCTGGCTGAACGATGCTACAGTATTAGTAGTGCAGACCATTTTATCTACACTCTTAGTACTTTTTACCGCGGAGTTCTTACCCAAGAGCATTTTCTTAATAAATCCGAATAGAATGCTCAAAATCCTGGCCATACCTATGGACTTTTTTTACAGGTTGATTTATTATCCACTTGTAGCGCCAGTGGTGTCTTTTTCTAAGATCATAATTACCCGAGTGCTACGGCTTGAGTACAAAGAAGACCAACCCGTTTTTGGGCTGACCGATCTTAATGAATATATCTCTAAAACTATCAGTTCTGGTGAAGAGGCCAATGTAGAGGTAGATACGAAAATTTTCAGCAATGCACTGGAATTCAAGACCATTCGGGTTCGTGAGTGCATGATCCCAAGAACAGATATTGTAGCGGTGGAAAATACGGATACTATCGAACAACTTCGAAATACCTTTATTGAATCCGGGTATTCAAAGATCGTTATATATAAAGAGAGTATAGATGATGTCATTGGCTATTGCCACTCTTTAGAACTCTTTAAAAAACCAAAGCAAATAGAGGATATAATAACACCGATCTCTATAGTGCCTGAGACTATGCTCGCTAATGAGCTGATGATCCAGTTTATACAGGAACGTAAGAGTCTGGCTTTGGTGGTAGATGAATTTGGCGGCACGTCCGGTATCGTGAGTATCGAAGATATTATTGAAGAGATCTTCGGAGAAATTCAAGACGAACATGATGATGAGGATTACACAGAGCAGAAGATAAACGACACTACTTACTTGCTGAGCGCAAGGCATGAGATTGATTACCTGAATGATAAATACGAGTGGAATTTACCCGAAGGGGAATATGAGACTTTGGGCGGTCTTATACTTTCAGTTACCGAAGATCTACCGGACACTGGCGATACCATCACTTCAGGTGCTTTTACGTTTTCTATCCAGTCTATGAAGGATATCAGAATCGAGACCGTTAAGCTCTTTATTGATACGGATTGGGAAGAAGAGGATTAGGTTTTCGGGTTTCCATTATTGTTTGATATTACTCACTAACTGCTTAAATTTGCGCCTCTTAAAAAATTAGAAATAGAATCTCATATGGCGTTAATTAATACGTTAAGAAACAAAATGGGCAAAGTGATAGTGGCGCTGGTTGCAGTTGCCATATTATCCTTTGTTCTTGCTGATTTACTTGGCCCTAACTCCACTTTGTTTGGTGGCAATGATACAACCGTAGGTGAAATAGCAGGTCAAACTATAAGCCTGAAAGAATTTCAAAACGAAGTTCAGCAGCGCGAAAATAACTATATACTCAATTTCAATAGAACGGCAACAGAGCGGGAAAAACCTACCCTCAGACAGCAAGCTTGGGATTTTTTAATTACCAAATACGCCTTCACTAAAGAATATGACAAGCTGGGTGTAGAAGTTCACGAAGATGAAATGTGGGATATGATGCAGGGTAAGAATATCAGCCCGGGCATCAAGCAGTCTTTTGTAGATCCTAATACGGGAGACTTCGATCGTCAGCAGTTTATGCAGTTCCTTCAGCAACTGCCCACCTTACCGCAAGATGCTCAAGTTCGATGGAGCCTTTTTAAAAATGATTTGAAACCCGGAAGAGAGCGTCTGAAGTACGAAAATTTGATGTTAATGTCCAGCTATGCCACCAACGCTGAAGCACAAAGAAAATATAATACCGAAACTGATGTAGCGGAGGTTAAATACCTCTACGTACCTTTTTACTCGGTTAACGATTCTTTGATCCAAGTGGGGGATAGTGATTTAAAACAATACTTGGAGGATAATAAGGAGAAGTACGAGGTTGAAGAAAGCAGGAGTTTAAAATATGTCTCTTTCCCTGTTATACCATCCCCTGAAGATTCGGCTTTTGTGCGACAAGAAATGAGCGATTTAAAAGAGGAATTCAGAACGGTATCGGACGATTCTGTATTTGCCAGCTTGAATTCTGACGGTCTCACCGCCTTTAATACTTATAACATTGGTTCATTGCCACTTCAACTCCAAGGAAATGTATCCAACCTATCTCAAGATGATGTCAGAGGTCCCTACCTTGACGGCGGGAATCTCAAGCTTTTTAAAATCTCGGAAATCTACGAGGATACGATAGAGTATGCGAGGGCAAGCCATATCCTAATTAAAGGTGAAGATGACGAAGCGCGGACAGAGGCCAGAAGGATTCTGGGGGAAATAAGATCGGGGGCCAGTTTTGAAGATATGGCGCGCGAATATGGAACCGATGGTACTTCCTCGAAGGGGGGTGATCTGGGATGGTTCAAGTCCGGAACTATGGTAGATGAGTTTAATGAGGCCGTTTTCAATGCCACACGCACCGGGCTAATGAACAGAGTGGTGAAAACAGAATTTGGGTACCACATAATAAGGGTTGATAATTTAAAAACAAGGACTGCCTACAAAATAGCTTCCATTGAAAGGGAAATCCTACCCAGCGACGAGACGCGTAACGTTGCTTTTAGAAAGGCAGATGAATTTGCTGCGGGGGTTGATGATTTAAGCAGCTTCGATGCTCGTGTGAGCCAAGATACTTTAGTGGCTATACCCGCGAATAAATTAGGTAAAAACGAAAGGAGAATAGGAGCCCTAGGCGAGGCCCGTCAAATTGTTCAGTGGTTGTTTACAGATGCTTCTAAAGGAGACGTTTCTCAAGTATACGAGTTAGATAATGAATATGTGGTGGCCGTAATGACGGATGAGACCGAAAAAGGCTATCAATCCGTTAGTGATGTGAGAAATGAATTATCCGTAAAAGTCAAGAACCAAAAAAAGGGAGAAATCATCATCAGTAAGTTGAGCGGTCTTTCAGGTTCTCTTGATGAGATAGCGAGCGCCTACGGAGATGATGCTAACGTGTATACAAGCAGCGATCTTAAGCTTAACAGCAACTCATTACCCAGTGTAGGTTTTGACCCCAAGGCAGTTGGACGTGCTTTTAGTCTTGGTTCTGGTGAAAAAACAGAGGCATTTTCGTCGGAGAACGGCGTTTTGATCATCGAACTTTTGAATAAAACAACTGCACCTGAAATTGCAGATTATGCCACTTATAAGACTCAAGTTTCTCAGAACTATCAAAATCAAGCGAGATATAATATTGCGGAAGCTGTGAAGGAGTTCGCTGACATTAAAGATGAACGCTTTAAGTTTTACTAATAAAATTATTTTATAAAGCAAAAGCGGGCCGATCACCCGCTTTTGTTGTTTTAGTACATAGCTATGGGAACAACGACAGACTCCTTTAAAGAAAAGCTCGAAAACGAATATGAATGGCCGGCGTTATACACGTTTAAATTTATTGTACCCGAGCAAAAGATAGAAGCACTAAAATCGATATTTGAAGGGCATGAGATTGTTGAAAAAGCATCCAGTAAGGGAAATTACATTAGTTTGACGAGTAAGATTATGGCCCAGTCAAGTGATTTTATTATTGAAACCTACATGAAGGCAAGTAAAATAGATGGTATTATCTCGCTGTAGCTTCTTGTTCATGAGTATACTGTTCATCAGTTGTGTAAAAACAGTTCCTGATGAGCAGGAGCTCAATGATTTTCCCGTAGTGGAAAGCATTGCGAATGCAAGCAGTGACACTCTTGCTTTTGAGCAGTTGGTCGAAAGTTATGAAGACCCGGACCGAGGTGTCTGGCAAAATCCAAATCTTATCATAGATCAGTTTGGCGACCTAAAAGGAAAGACTGTAGCAGATATTGGCGCGGGAACGGGCTACTTCAGCTTTAAGTTAGCCGCTAATGGAGCCGATGTTATTGCTATTGATATTGATGAGCAGTTTCTTGATTATATCGTAGAACGAAAACAAGAACTGGTAAATCTGTCGGGGAATATCGAAGTAAGGCTTTCAGTACCTGATGATCCCTTACTGATCGAAAACGAAGTCCATTTCATCTTGATCGTTAATACCTATCATTTTTTAAATGATAGAGAAAAGTATTTACCAAAACTTAGATCAGGCCTTAAAGAAGGTGGTAAAATTATCATTGTAGATTTTAAAACCGGAAAATTGCCCGTTGGGCCGTTGGAAAAAGATAAGATCAACATCCTCACCGTAAAAGAAGAACTTACCGCTGCTGGGTTTTCTCAAATTCAAGAAGAGACAAGCGCATTGAAATATCAATACATGATCATAGCAAACCGATAAAATTATGTGGACTGAAGAAGATAATAAGCTAAAAAAGACATTTACATTCGATGATTTCGTGAGTGCTTTTGGTTTCATGGCTAGTGTAGCTATTATAGCCGAAAAAATGGATCATCATCCCAATTGGTCAAATGTTTACAATACCGTAAGCTTTGAATTGAATACGCATGACGCAGGTGATATAGTGACAGAAAAAGATCATAAGCTGGCGGCTGAAATTGATAAGCTTGTTGCCTAAGCGATACCGTAGTAAGACCATTTTTTATGGGTGTATTTTTTGCGTAGGCTGAAGAAAGTGATTCAATCGCTTTGCATGGATGCATTTCAAATTGCTGCGGTTAGCTTTTGACCCATTAAGTCAACGAACTAGAGATACGTTTGCCACTTAGAAGGTAGGCGGAGAGCTTTCTTTACAGAGAGGCTTATTCTCCAAGACTACCGAATGAGGCAAATGGTCAGTATGTCACTTATATGTAATAGGCGCTATGCTTTTTGTAGAAATTAAAGAAAGTATCAAACTGCAGCAATCGGATGAAGACCCGGCAATTATTATACGACTGTAAGCTAAGGTGAATACCCATTTCTATATAGTTCCAACTCCCATTGGCAACCTTGAAGATATTACACTCAGGGCACTACGGGTTTTAAAGGACGTGGATATGATCTTAGCTGAAGACACCCGAACGTCAGGAAAGCTCTTAAAGCATCATAAAATCAGCAAGCCTCTTCAGAGCTATCATATTTTTAACGAGCATAAGACAGTAGATGATTTAATCCATCAATTACGAGATGGAAAAACAATGGCGTTGATCTCAGATGCAGGCACACCGTCGATTTCTGACCCTGGTTTCTTGTTGGTGAAGAAGTGCCTGGAAGCTAGTCTTACCATCGAATGTTTACCTGGGGCCACGGCTTTTGTACCTGCCTTGGTAAAGTCCGGATTGCCCAGTGACCGCTTTATTTTTGAGGGGTTTTTACCTCATAAAAAAGGAAGACAAACTAGACTCCGACAGATTGCTCAGGAAACGCGAACAGTGATTGTATACGAATCGCCACACCGCTTGCTAAAATGCCTTAATCAACTGGCTGAAGTATGTGGTGAGGGGCGACAGGCTTCAGTTTCACGTGAGCTCACGAAGATTCACGAAGAAACCGTGAATGGAGATCTAAAACAACTCATTGCATATTTTCAGAAGGGATCTGTTAAAGGCGAAATTGTAATAGTGATTCATGGAAAGTAATCTACGTGTTCTGCTGCTGATAGGTGTGTCGATCTGCCTGGTCCTGCTGTCCAGACTATATTTTTCTGCGGTGTCACTCATGGCATTTGTTCCGTTGGTTTGGTTACTCGAAAACAGCGCAAAAAGAAAAATACCTATCCTATATTGGTTCTTAGGATCTGTTGCCATCTTGACCATCTCTTCATTATTTAATCTTGAAATTAAGATATGGGGCGTACTATATGGAGCTGGGTTAACACTGGCGTTATCGCTTTACTTGTTGACTTCGAGGTTTTCGAAAAACCGACTCGGTATGTTCACCATTCTCTTTTTTTGGCTTGGTTTCGATTACCTCGTGCTGAAAGTAGTATCAACGGCGGCTCCAGCCTTTCTGTCCAGCTTTTTTGATGGATCAAAAGCTATGGGATGGTCTAGAAGCACGGGTAACTTAGGAATAACGGCTTGGGTTGTTATTTCCAACCTGCTTTTCTACTACGTTTTACTTTGGCGGGATGCCATTTTTCAAAAAACTATTCGTTGGATGTCGTTGATTTATGCCCTACTACTTATCTCTTTACCCGTCGTCATTAGCTTCTACGTGATCACCGATTTAGCCCCCATTACGGTGGAAGAAATGAAGTCTGTTTATATGAATAGTAAGATCAGTTTGGATGTAAGTTATGCGAAAAATGGTGAATGGTTGGGACGAATTTCTGCATGGGTGAGTATAATGATTGTAGTTTATGCTGTAATAAAAAGTAAAACCAAATGATATTTTATTTTACTGGTATCCGACTAAATGTTTTAGAAAAGAAAAAAGTGCCTTTCAAGCGACCGGGAAGAGATTTTTCTTCAATGCTGAAAACTACCCCACTGAAGGGAGTAACTAAGAACTGCCCTTTGGGGAATTTGAAGGGCGTTTTTAGCGAGTGATTCCAAATCAAAAACCTTTTCCTGGTCGTCATTAATTTTAAATTAGTAGCATCCGACTAAAACAAATATGCAATAGAAATCTATTCCTCATGTCTTTAAACATAGATTTTTCAATAAATTCAAAACACCCCCTGCCCCTGAAGGGGTGCTTAAAAAGTCCCCTTCAGGGGATTTAGGGGTGGATTATTGTACTTGAAAACAACTTTTTGCGGATATCA
>JBCCIX010000158.1:0-9020 GCA_039028075.1 Bacteroidota bacterium
ATCGGATTGGTTCCTAACATACGTTCCTTCGCGAACGTTGGTGCTACTAAGGGACTAGCATTGGTCATAGCGATACCCACCATATCTTTTTCTACAGCCATCAACGTATGATAGCCAGCGATGCCGAAATGATTGGAGTTTCTTACACTCACCCACCCTGTACCAACGCTTGTAGCTTTTTCCATAGCAATTTCCATAGCCCTAGGAGCTACTACCAAGCCTAGCCCAGCATCACCGTCAAGGACTGCGGTGCTCGGCGTTTCATGTACAATTTTAATATCAGGTGTAGCATTAATTCTACCAGATTCCCACAGCCTTAGGTATCCAGTGAGCCTTGCTACTCCGTGAGAGTCGATGCCCCTTAGGTCTGCACTAATAAGGACATCCGCAGCAAGGCTGGCATGATCTTCACTACAACCCATGGCCAAAAAAGTATGCTTAACGAATTTGCGTAGTTCTACTTCTGTATATACCGTTTTCATAAAAATGTGAAATTAGATAAGTCGCTCACCTTCTACAATTCGAGCCAGCACACCTTCTTTGAGCGCATACCTTGAAACTCGTAGATTGCCAATAGTGGTTGCTTTTAGTATCAGGCTAACCATGCAGGATGCAACCACAATCATATCCACTCTCATCTCGATCATCCCCGGTATGGCGAGACGTGCCCCACGCTCTTTGCTCACCAGATTTCTGTGAATATCATGATACGCTGATATTGACAGTGGCGTTTCGGTTTGGCCATCCTCTATTTCAATGTTTTGTGCCAGACAATAGATTTCACTTAAGGTATCAAAAGTACCGGAGGAACCAATTAATGTAAAGGGCTTATGTTTCGCTACGGCAGAAAATAAAGTGGCCAGTACTTTCTTCAGATGCTCTTCTAGTCTGATGATCTCCGTATCCGAGATGGGATCATGCTTATGAAATAAATCCATCAACCGCTGAGCACCAACTTCAAAGCTCTGTTTCCATACTATTTGCTTTCCGTTGCCTATGATAAATTCAACACTGCCTCCGCCAATATCCATAACCAGAACCGGGTCATTGCCTAGTGCAATGGCGCTTTGCACACCGCGGTAAATAAGTTCAGCTTCCTGCAAACCATCAATGATATTTAGCTGTATGCGAGTAACATGTCGAATTTGATCTCTTAGTTTCTGACCATTTTCTGCATTTCTGAACGCACTTGTGGCGAAAGCAAATATTTCTGAAACCTGATAATTATCAATTTTTGCTTGAAACTTTTTTAAAGCTTCGATAGCCCGGCCTTGAGCAGCATCGGTAATGAGCTTATTGTTAATACCACCTTCACCAATTTTAACTACTTGTTTTTCCTGGTGCAGCACATTAAACGCCTTATTAGCTAAGGAAACAATCAGTAAATGAAAAGTATTAGTTCCACAGTCGATTATCGCAATTTTTGACATGATCTTAAGTTTCGCGCAATATAAAACTGATTTGCATCAACTAGCTGATCTTTCGATTCATTATTCTCTATATTTGGTCATAACCAATGGAAAAAATGATGTCCGAGAAACCTGACCAGCGCATATACACTTTACCCACAAACGCTGAAAAATTTGACCTTTTGGCTAAGAAAAATGCTGAAGCATTACTTGGGGGTGGCGAAAAAAGAATCGCTTCTCAACATAAGAAGGGTAAGCTAACAGCTAGACAACGAATTCAGCTACTACTTGATGAGGGTAGCTTTGAGGAGATAGGCAAATTTGTTATGCACAGGTGTAAAGATTTTGGGCTAGATGAGGAGTATTACTTGGGAGACGGCGTAGTAACAGGCTACGGTACGGTGAACGAAAGGCTTGTCTATGTATTTTCGCAAGATTTTACCGTTTTTGGTGGTTCTCTGTCTGAAACTCATGCTGAAAAAATAGTCAAAATCATGGATTTGGCTATGAAAAACGGAGCTCCGCTCATCGGTTTAAATGACTCTGGTGGAGCCCGTATTCAAGAGGGAGTGGTGTCATTAGGCGGTTATGCTGATATATTTTATCGCAATACAATGGCCTCAGGTGTAATTCCCCAGATATCGGCGGTCATGGGTCCCTGTGCTGGTGGTGCGGTCTACTCACCCGCAATTACAGATTTCATCTTAATGGTTGAAAATACCTCTTACATGTTCGTAACAGGACCTAATGTAGTAAAAACGGTCACGCAAGAGGAAGTGACAGCAGAGGAGTTAGGTGGGGCTAGCACACACAGTACGAAAAGTGGTGTCACCCATTTTTCGTGCCCTAATGAGGTAGAGTGTATTAATAATATCAAGCAGCTATTGAGTTATATGCCTCAGAATTGTGAAGATAATGCACCAACTTATCACTATGAGCAAAATAGCGATGAGCTGGTAACAGAGCTACATGATATCGTTCCGGAAAATCCAAATCAACCGTACGACATGCGTGATGTGGTCCAGTGCATTGTGGATGAAGATAGTTTCATGGAGGTACACAAGAATTTTGCAGACAATATGGTAGTAGGCTTCGCCCGTCTTGCTGGTCGGAGTATTGGGGTGGTCGGAAATCAACCTGCAGCGTTAGCTGGGGTTTTGGATATAGATGCTAGTACCAAAGGAGCTAGGTTTGTAAGATTTTGTGATTGTTTCAATATTCCTCTTTTGGTACTTGAAGATGTACCTGGATTTCTGCCGGGCACGGATCAGGAGTGGAGTGGAATCATTACCAATGGTGCCAAACTACTGTATGCCTTTAGTGAGGCAACGGTACCACGCGTTACAGTCATTACGAGAAAAGCATACGGTGGTGCCTACGACGTTATGAATTCGAAACACATCGGTGCAGATCTTAATTATGCCTGGCCTATGGCAGAGATTGCGGTGATGGGTGCTAAAGGTGCATCTGAGATTATTTTTAGACGTGAGATTGCGGCGGCGGAGGATCCTGAAGCAAAGCTTCAGGAGAAAGTTGATGAGTACACCAGTAAGTTTGCAAATCCTTACCGAGCTGCTCACCGCGGCTATGTAGATGAAGTGATACTTCCGGAGGATACCAGAAAAAAACTCATCAAGGCCTTCAAAATGTTGGAGAACAAAGTGGACAAATTACCTCGGAAAAAGCACGGAAATATTCCACTGTAACGGGTAGGAGTGGTGGGCAAAGTTATGGAGCTGGTTTACGTCCTTGAGCTTCTTTAAAGAATACTAACTGGGTATTGTAGAGTGTAATAATGAATGTACAACTCGGGTCAAAATTCAATGCGGTAACCGTCCGTAGCTCCTTAACAAACAAACTAATGTAAAAAGACAGATGACGATCTGACTAGATCAGTTTAGAAATATGGATAAAGTAAGTAAGCAATTTTTAAAGAACTATTTGAACAACGCATCACCCACTGGTTTTGAGCAGTCCGGACAAGAGATATGGCTTGATTATATAAAGCCGTACGTCGATGATTATTTTACAGATACCTACGGAACCGTGGTAGGCGTGATAAATCCTGATTCATCCTACAAAGTGGTAATTGAAGCTCATGCCGATGAAATTTCCTGGTACATAAACTATATTACTGATGATGGTTACATTTACGTGAGGAGAAATGGTGGATCTGATCATCAAATAGCTCCCTCAAAACGAGTTAATATTCATACTAAAGGAGGCATCAAAAAAGGCATATTCGGCTGGCCGGCCATTCATGTAAGAAACGAAAAAACAGAAAATCACCCGTCTCTTAAGAATATTTTCGTTGACGTTGGCTGTAGTTCCAAAGAAGAAGTAGAAAAACTGGGTATTCATGTAGGCTGTGTGATGACGTTTGACGATGAACTCCTTGAACTCAACAAAAATTACTTAGTGGGTAGGGCTCTCGATAACCGTATTGGTGGTTATATGATAGCCGAAGTAATAAGAAGAATTGCCGAAGCAAAGGATAATTTAGCTTTTGGTTTGTACATTGTAAACGCAGTGCAGGAGGAAGTGGGACTGCGTGGCGCTCAAATGATAGCGGAAAGAATTCAGCCAAATGTTGCGCTAGTGACAGATGTTTGTCACGACACCATGTCTCCGATGTACAATAAGATAGCAAGCGGTCATCAAGAAGCTGGTAAAGGGCCAGTTCTTACCTATGGACCTGCGGTTCACAATAATTTACTTGATATGATCATAGAGACAGCGGAAAATAACAAAATTCCATTCCAGAGGGCTGCAGCATCCCGGGCTACAGGCACGGATACGGATGCATTTGCTTATTCGAACTCAGGCGTTGCTTCGGCCCTTGTTTCGTTACCGTTAAAATACATGCATACAACTGTTGAAACTGTTCATAAAAGTGACGTAGAAAATGTGATCAAGCTATTAAGAGAATTCTTACTCGGCCTAAAAAGCGGGCATGATTTCAAGTATATGTAAGGCTTGTCTTGGATAGAAATACACAACATATTTTTGAAATGCTCTTATAACCATTTATGAAAGGTGAAAGAAAATTCACAAAATTTCAGAAGTAAAACATCTGAAGACACACCACTGGTTTTGCTCAATACCTTCCGTAACGCCAAATACACTCAATGATCTACAATTTTCTTAGCCATGTAAAGTAGCCAGGCGTAACGATCCTACTCAGGTTCAACTGATTTACGGCGGAAAATCGAGCAGTGATAAGTTCACAGGTATACGGAATAAGATAGACGGAGAACCTATCCCTGACAATTACATAAAGAATGGTCATCAATAAAGGCAGTTGGATAACGTTTAGAGTGGTCGATAATAAATTGAACCAAATCTAAATCAGATGGTAACAAAAACCAGCACTCAGTCAGCGGCCATGGCAGATGAGTCATTTAAGTGTACAGTATTGGGCAATATATTCCCAAAATGGGATGAATCTACAGAAGTAAGAGTACTTTCGATGGGTTCGAACGTTAAGTTTTAATCGCAAATATTTGAGTTAAATAACTGATTATCAGTTATTTAAAACACTACAAGTTGAAATAAGCCAGAGTCCTGCGGAGCCGTTGGCAACCTAATTGATTAGTGTACTTAAAATCAACAATTATGAAAAAGATATTATTTACTCTAAGTTTTATTTTCACCTTAGTGGTCGGTCAATTATTTGCACAGAGTCGTCCCATGCATGAAATTCATTCAATGATGATGTACAATTTTACCAAATACATTCAATGGCCTGAAAGCTCCGGCAATTTTGTCATTGGTGTTCTTGGCGACGATGAGGTGTACTCTACGTTGAATACTTGGTATAATGGTAAAGTGAAAGGAAATAGAAAATTCAAGATTGTCAAATATAATAGCGTAGAAGAGATTCAAAGTGTTGAAATGCTTTACATAGCTAAGACTAGCAGCAAAAATTTTGAAGAAATTAAAGGGAAAGTGGATAGCCACACACTAATTATTACAGATAAGTTAGGACTTGCTAAAAGAGGTAGTGATATCAATTTTAAAATGGTTAACAATAGACTTGCTTTTGAGTTGAACAAAGCGTCAATCGAAGCATCAAGTTTAAAAGTGTCCTCCCAGCTTATGAGTATGGCGATTCTTATTTAGCATGATCTCGAATTTGAAGTGGGAACATCATTCCCAAAACGGGAGTGCTTTTAGAAAACAAACCGCTTGAGAACACAATCAGAGCGGTTTTTTCTTTTTGGCACATGACTTGTCAATGCCAAGTTCTAAAATCAACAGATATGAGAAAGACATTATTTACTACAACTTTAGTTTTAACCGCACTTTTTGGTCAAGTGAACGCTCAAAATAGACCCATGCACGAGATTCATGCCATGATGCTCTACAACTTTACCAAATACATTCAATGGCCTGAGAGTTCAGGTGAATTTGTTATTGGGGTAATTGGAGATAGTGATGTTTACAATACGCTCAGCAAATGGTACAATGGAAAATCAAAAGGAAATCGTAAGTTCAAAATAGTTCAATTTAAAAGCGTAGATGAAATAATAAAAACGGATATAATGTACGTAGGTAAAACTAGTAGTAAGGACTTTGAAGAAATTAAAATTAAGGGGGACAGCGATAAAACGCTGATCATTACCGATAAAAACGGGCTAGCTGATAAAGGGAGTAATATTAATTTTAAAATGGTCAATAACCGTTTGGCTTTCGAACTTAACAAATCATCGATCGAAGCTTCCAGCTTAAAAGTGTCATCTCAGCTTATGAGTATGGCCATCTTAATCTAGGCAGTCATTTCTTAACAGTTTTGAAAGGTCACTCAGCAGGGTGACCTTTTTTTATCTACGGGTTTTACGTAAATCTCAAAATACGCAGGCTCACTGAATCAAGGATTTTTTTATTGTTTCACTTTTGCAGTCCCAACAAAATGGAAGGCAATGAAAAAGCTAAAGATAGCCTCGATTATAGTTTTGCTCTCGATGTCTTTTACCCATAAGAATAGACCTGAGCATGAGTTACATGCGATGATGCTCTATAATTTTATCAAGTACATTGAGTGGCCTGTCTCACAACATGAATTTACCATCGGTGTTATTGGCAATTCGGATGTTTTCAATACCCTAAATCAATGGTACGGAGGTAAAATACGTGGAGGTAAGAAGTTTAAAATAGTTGAACTTAAGTCTGCAAGGGATTCCCAACCTTACCATATTATTTACTTTGGAAGTACATCTAAAGATGAATTCAGAACCGTAAAAGAAAGAGTGAAGAACAAACCAACTCTACTCATTACGAACAAATCAGGTTTCGCTCAATTAGGGAGTGCGATAAACTTTAAGAAAGTTGGAAATAGTTTGCGATTTGAATTGAATCAGCAGGCAATCAGCGAGGCCAACCTTAAAGTGAGTAGCCAACTAACCGCAATGGCCATAGTATTATAGCTTGCATGACCAATCTTTTAAGTGAGGAAAGGATTCAAAATACGAGAAAGGAGATGGTTTTGAATAACATGTTTGCAGATCTTGTCGAACAGTCTAGTGATATTATATTAGTTACAGATGACAATTTTCAAATTAAGTACGTAAACCAAAGTATTTATAGAATACTTGGTTTGACCAAGGAAGAAGTAGAGGGCAAGCTTATTTTTGATTTTATTGTTCCCTCGAAAGAGGGAGTGCTCAGAAGCTTTTTAAGTAAAAGTCTTTCCACTGCAAAAGCCTCAGATTTTATAGAAGTTTGCATACCTTGTAAAGACAAAAAACCGATTCATTTTGACGTGTCCATTACAGATCTTTTTGACAATAATTCCGTCAATGGCCTTGTGATGACACTTCATGATGTTACAAAAAGAAAAGAAATTGAGTATCAACTAATTAAAGCCAACAATGAATTAGATCATTTTATGTATAAAACATCGCATGATCTGAGAGCTCCGTTGTTATCTTCTCTTGGGCTCGTGGATTTGGCGCAGCGCGATCGTGAGTCAAACAAGTACGAATATCTTCGAATGATCGAAATGAATTTGAAGAAGTTAGATGCGTTTATTGAGGACATAAATAGTTTCTATAGAAATGAACGATTGGTAATCGGAAGAGAGATTGTGGATATGAAACGATCTATCAATGAGGAAATCAACAGATTGAGTATGCTCTACGACACCTCTTCCATCAATGTCCAGTTAAAAGTTAATAGGATTTCAGACTTTTACTCTGATAAAGCACGTGTTAAAACAGTATTGAATAACATTCTTTCTAACGCTATTAAATACATGGACAAACACAAAGCGCGAAAAAAAATAGATATAATCGTACAAGTTATGCCCGACCTCTGCCAAGTTACCGTTGAAGATAACGGTATTGGCATCAGGGAAAAATATCTCAATAAGATCTACAAAATCTTTTACAGGGCGGATGAAAACGCAAAGGGATCGGGCTTAGGGCTATACATAGCGAAGAATACGATTGAGAAATTAGGAGGTAAGATCAACGTAAGCTCGAAATATGGAGTGGGGACAAAATTTACCATTATCCTTCCCAATCTAGTGAACGCACCGCTCACTCAGCAAGATATCACTGTAAGTTAGTACCATACCATAAGTACAGTTAACTTTAATCTGTAAATATGCAGGTGGAAGTAAGAGATCAAATGGGGCGAGAAGTTAGTCTGACACCGTTTCCGAAACGGATAATTTCGTTAGTTCCATCCCAAACAGAATTACTTTATTACCTAGGTCTTAAGGATAGGCTCGTTGGTATAACCAAATTCTGCATTCACCCTTCTGATGCCCTGAAAGAAAACGTAATAGTAGGAGGTACGAAGAAAATACGTACCCAAAAAGTAAAAGAACTTCAACCCGATCTTGTCATTGGTAATAAAGAAGAAAACACCCAAGATATTGTTTTGGAGCTGGAACAGTTCTGTCCAGTGTGGATGAGTGACATCAATACGTATAAGGATGCGCTCGTGATGATTTCTGAGTTAGGCGAATTAATGAACGTCGGCGACAAAGCTGATGAACTTGCAAAAGCCATTGACCGACAATTCAGCGAAATAAGTACAGTTAACAAGCTAAAAGTCCTTTATTTTATTTGGTATAATCCTTACATGGTCGCGGGTAGTAATACCTTTGTGGACTCCATTTTACAAAAAGCCGGTTACCAAAATGCTGCGGCGCATTTAGAAAGATACCCGCGACTTTCCGAGAGTGAGATAATGGAAATGGACGTTGATGTGGTTATGCTCTCCTCAGAGCCCTATCCGTTTAAGGAAAGCCATAAAGAAGGGCTCCAAAATTTACTCCCTAAGGCGGAAATTACCCTTGTCGATGGTGAGTATTTTTCTTGGTATGGTCCTAGGTTACTTGATACGCCCAACTACCTGAACAGTCTAAATTCTTTTTACTGAGAATCCAGCCTTTTCGTAATCGCTCCAATAGCCAGGATATGATTTATCAACCACTTCCGGTGTATCTATTGCTATAGACGCTAGCGTTGCCAATGGCGCAAATGACATTGCCATTCTATGATCATCGTACGAATGAAATGAAAAGTAATTAGCATTGATCTCACCAGGCTTCAGTACCCAAAATCCGTCGTGTTCTTCCAACGACGTATTGACCTTTCTTAA
>JBCCIX010000159.1:0-9003 GCA_039028075.1 Bacteroidota bacterium
CATGGTCCCAATCAAAGATTTAAACTTCAATAAATTTGCCTCAGCGTCGGAGGTCAACGTTTGGGATTCACTTTCATAATGGCTCAAAATCAAATTATCTAACTCTTCATCATTCATCAAGCTCACCACTTTCTCTGTTATCTTATTCATATCACGGTAGGACCCCTTAAAGGGCTAGTGCAGTCCAGTATTCGTCAAGCTGCGCTGCGGGGTAGATGTACTTTTGATTTTCGGTTAAATCATATCTTACTTCAAACAACTTTTTCAAGATATTTTATATTTTGCTATATCCTCTTACCTCTGCAGAATAAGTGGCTTCAAAGTCCTTATCATCGCGTTTCAATTATACCTTTTAATGGCGCTAATTGAAGCCTAAATTACCTCTACTTCGGCTTCAAAATCAATATCAAGCGTGTCGATATCGATCACACCTATGATTACTATTAACCAGTAAACTATGATAAATAGCAGTAGAACGGTGGGGATAAGGTTAACGCCAGAAAAAGCGAGGTCCAGGAATGCTTGCATGCTGAGGAAGTAAAGACTTAAACAACTATAAACCGTAGATAGAAAAGGAGGCCTATGCCTCCTCGTCTTTATTCATACCTAATTTCGCTTTTAGGGCAGCTAAGTCATCTGAAGCTTTAGCCTCTGACGTACCACCTTCCAAGGCTTTATCTATTTCATCGTCAACACTACGACTTTCATTTGCTATATCGCCATAAGACTCGGCTAAGGCCTCTTCTTCGGCAACCTTATCCTTCATACGCTCTAGCATGCTCACCGTACTGGATGAATCTATTTGTGCCATCTGCTTATTCAATTTTTTGGTAGCAGAACTTACTTTTACGCGTGCCTTTAGCGTCTTAAGTTCATTCTCGTACGTACTGATACTGGATCGGATTTTTTTAACATTCACATCTAACTGCGCAACATTTTTCTCAAATCTGGCCTGCTCTTCCTGAGAACGTGCTGCCTGACCGGCGGCTTCATCCTTCTTTACCAGGGCCTCACTCGCCAATCGGTCGGCCTCTGAAGCGTCCAAGTCGCCACTCTGCGCTCTCTTGAGAAGCATCATAGCTTTGTTTTCGTAGTCCTTCGCTTTGTTTTTATACGTATTAGCGTCATTTTTGGAACGAATAGCCATGGCTTTTACTTCTGCCAATGCTTGCAGGCTTTTGTCAAGATCCTTCTTCAAATCTCTTATCCCCTGCTCGGTCAATTTAATGGGATCTTCCAACTTATCAATGGCAGCGTGTGCCTCAGACTGACCTATCTTAAAAAGTCTTTTAAACATACTCATAACTCTAACTATTTATTTTATTCTGAAAATTTTATTAACTCTTCTGAATACTCGCCAAGTAATAATGCAAGTGAATTTAATGTAGCCTCTAATTCATTTAAGTCGAGGTTTTCCAGTTCCAACGTATTTCTAAAGATCACCTTAGAACCTGTCTCGTCCAGTACAAAAGCGCCATGTACAATATCTCTGTTTTTTTGCAGCAATTGCCGGTATATTTCCATACTTGGGTTTTTAATGGGGAAGAGGAATTGTTCAATAATCACGATGGGGTCAGCTACCCCCAGCACAAGATTGCTAAAACCATTGGCCTCGTTTTCGATCACAATTACACCATCCTCTTCACTTTCGTAGGTTGTATTATACCCTAGCTCCAGTAAGTATTCCTTTACTCTTAGGAAATAATCATTCATAATTGAGTTTCATTTGGTTAGACTTCGTTTTCATTACGTTCAAATTTAAAATTTAGTAGACCATATTTCACATTCTAAAACACTTTCTTCAACAGCTACTTGAATATTCCCGTTGATGTTCGTTAAAATAATTACCTTTGATAACGAAACAAGAATACCAAAAGTTTTGGTTATGCAAATATTTTTAGCAATTAATTTTGGGGTGTGTCACAGATAGGCCAAAACATTCGCAAGATCAGGTCCGCAAAAAAGTTAAGTCAAACACAGTTCGCAGAGCTTTTTGATTTGACTAGAGGTAGCGTTGGTGCTTATGAAGAAGGAAGAGCCGAACCAAAAATTGATACTATCATTCAAATTGCCAATTACTTTAGCGTATCTATTGATCTTCTACTTAATAAGGAGATGACCGTAAACGATTTGTTTCACTTGGACGTGTTCCGCAAAAAGCTCAATGAAGCACATAGTTTTGATACAAAAGTTAGTGCACCTTCTGCACCCAACGGAGTAGAATATATCACCATCAAAAACCAGTTAGAATATGTAGTAAATAATACCAATAAGGATTTTATAGCTAATCTTCCTAAAGTAGGCTTCCCCGTCAATCGCGAGAAACCAGCAAAGCAGTTACAAGCCTTTGAACTAGGAAACAGCGAAATGGAATACAACCAAAATGGTTTACACCATGGGGATATCTTACTTGCTGAGAAAATTTCAGAAAGTAAAAACCTTTCGAAAGGAAACGTATATGTAGTGGTGGATGAAAGTGGTATATGTATTCGACGGCTGAAATCGAAGTATAAATCCTCCCTCATATTCTCCAGCGACAATCCTAACTACGCGGATCGGCATTTTTCTGTAGAAGACATTTATGAATTATGGCAAGTTCTAGGTTTCTACAGCACCTACCTCAACCCGCCTAAGCTCATTGACAATAAGGTGCTGGAATTCGAGAAAAGAATTGAGTTATTGGAAAAACAACAATCAGATCAACGCTAACGATACGAGACATTAACCATGAAAAGCACTAAATTTTTCTGGTCCCCCTTTAAGACGCTCAGCTGTTTATCTTTTTTTAACTTGAAGGCCACAACAAAACGCAATGAAGAAAGATAAAGCGGATAGCTTGTAATTTATGAATAACGCTACGAAATGCTGGAAAAGGTGTGCAAAAGACCAAAACATTAGGGGATAGCACGCCACAAAATTCTATCTGCAGTATTTCTTAATCAATTCCTCCGCCTGATTTGATCCTAGTGATTTTGCTAACTGAAGGTCTCCACAGGCTCTGGAGGTTTGCTTCAAATAGATTCTGAGCGACCCTCTGCTTAAGTAGGCATCCGCATATTCTTTATCCACACTAATGGCATCGTTATAGGATGACATTGCTTCATTGACTTGCCCCAGTTTTTGATTCGCCTTACCCTTTAAAGTATGCGCCAGCGCATTTTTTTCGTCTAACTTAAGTACCTTCTCCGAGAAGAAAATCGTGTTTTCATAATCTTTCAGCCGATAGTAAAAATCACTGGAAATGCTTAAATGCGCATTAACGTTTAAGGGGTCTTCTTTTATTACTTTTCGGAAATCTTCCAAAGCTTCATCATATTGTTCTAACTCTTCATAAGCCCTTCCGCGATTGTAAATTGTTTTTATATCCCGAGGCTGCATACGCAGATATTCAGAATACGCCTCTATGGCTTTCTGGTACTCCCCGTTGTTGAAATAGCTGTCTCCCAATTCTGAATTTTCATTTTTGCAGCTTAAAACAAAAATAAGCAAAGCAAGTGCGAATAGTCGGTTCATAAATTTCAGTTAATAAAAAAAGTGGTCAGATTTCATTCTGCCACTCATTTTGTAAAGGTATATAATTAATTTATCAAATTGATTTAAGAAATTTAGTCACAGCGTTCCAATAGTCCTTGGAATCAGAAAACTTTGACCAAAGCGCTCGTGAACCGTGATTTCCGGAACTGCTTGGTAAAAAGTACTGCTTCTGATCAGAAGGTATGGCTACATATATACCCCACCAACTATTTTTTTCATCGCGCGATGAAGTAACAAAAACAGGTTGAGTTATACTTCCTGCACTTGAGGTAATAAAATCTCGAGGTTTACCCTGAGATACAAAATACTCTCCGGGAGAAAATGCAAGTACCGCGGAAATAGAGGTGCCCAAATCACCTGCAAGTTTAAGGGACAACGCCGATGAATATGAACTACCCCAAATGATCAGTTGACCTCTGGCGTAATTGCCAGTAGCAAATTTGATCGCTGCCTTCATATCCGGGAGGGCATTTACATATTGTGTTTCTTTCATGCCTCTCAGCGCATTTTGTTTTGTGATATTTTTAACTCCATTGACCTCTCCACCCGACCTTAAATCCACGGCTAAACAATTAAAGCCGAGCCTATTTAATTCCGGCGCTATTTCAATGTACTCGCCTCGACTCCAATTGGCTTGATGAAAAAGAATAATAAAAGGCGCTGTATCTGAGTGAGGCATATACAACTCACCGGCTACCTTAAGGCCATCTTCAGAGGTAAAAAAGATGGTTTCCGCGTTAGCTTGACTTGATAGTAGATTAGCTATAAGTAGTAGTAGAAAAAGCGTTCTCATGCGGTCATGTTTGAATTCAGGTACAACGATACTAATTCACTTTGTTCAATGGATTTCTTATATTATTGTATTTTTTCAATTCAACACCCGTATTTCCGATAAACATTTTAGCCTGCACCTTTAATGGTATCTTATTTTCGTCATCCGATATCCAAGCTAAAATAGAGTCTTCTCCGTCAAACAAATCGTTTTTTGGCATTAAAGGTTCAAGCTTGATGGCCCTAAATTTTCCGGCCTTTGTTCTTACTTTTTCTTTGCCTTTATATCGTATATCTAATTCGTAAAACTCATCTTCAAAAAAACCAGACATCGTAAAGATCTCATTCTCTTTTAAGCTGTTAAAGTCAATCGTACGCAGGTATAAATAGCCTGCCAGCATATCACGCACACCTTTGGGTGCTACGTAAACCTTCGGCGCTTTGAATTCACCGGTTTTCTTATTTTTTACTTTTGCTTCTATTAAATTGACCCGGTGATCGAAACGAACTACTTCGTCTTTTTTGTATTTACCTTCCCTGATTTTTCGATAGGAAATGTGGGGTACAAGTGCAGAAGAATCTACGTAAGCGCCCCAGTGATCATTTACGTTGGCTACCCAATCTACCATCCCGGTTGTCTTGCCAAAGATGTCTACTTTGTAGCACTCTCTGTTATTGATACGATAAAAATTGTCGTCAATGGTCATCTCGGCTTCGCCAATAGTGAATATGCCAAAATTTACCTTATACTCCAGTTTTTCACCTCTTTCAAAAGCGTTGTACGTTAAAGGCTCATAAATGTCTTCGCTGCTTTTAAAAGCAACAAGAAGTAAAAATAAAGCGAAATACTTAACAAATCGGCTCATATCTCATCCAATTTAGTTATTCATACGGGTTAGACTTACAAAGTAAGTGCCAGTTTAAACGGCTACGTCATTTTCTCGCAGCGCATCGTTCAAGGAAGTTTTTTTATCGGTACTTTCCTTTCGCTTTCCTATAATCAAGGCGCAGGGAACCTGAAACTCTCCGGCGCTAAACGTTTTCGCATAGGAGCCCGGTATAACCACGGACCGTTCGGGTACATACCCCTTCAATTCTTGGGGCTCACTACCGGTTACATCAATTATTTTAGAACTGCCGGTAAGTACTACATTAGCTCCTAATACTGCTTCTTTGCCTACTCGAATACCTTCTACAACGATACATCGCGACCCTACAAAGGCGCCGTCCTCAATAATAACCGGCGCCGCCTGCACTGGCTCAAGTACGCCACCAATGCCTACTCCTCCACTCAAGTGAACATCTTTGCCGATCTGAGCACAACTCCCCACAGTGGCCCAGGTATCGACCATGGTACCGGAATCCACAAAGGCACCTATATTGACATAAGAAGGCATCATTACAACCCCCTTATTGATATAAGCCCCATAACGCGCCACGGCATGAGGAACCACACGGACACCCAATTTCTCATAATTCTGTTTAAGACTTATTTTATCGTGAAATTCAAAAGGCCCTACCTCAATGGTTCTCATTTTCATTAATGGAAAATAAAGAATGACCGCCTTTTTAATCCACTCATTGACTAACCAACCCTCTCCTGATGGTTCTGCTACCCGAACTTTACCTTTATCCAGGTCATCTACCGTGGTTTTTATTGCAATTTGAGCTTCCTTTTCTTTAAGTAAGGTTCTGTTATCCCAGGCTTTTTCAACTATTTCTTTTAGGTCCATTTAATCGGCTAAATTATTTATCATTACTTCATGAGCAAAACCAAAGTCGTACTAGCTTCCGTATTAAAGCCGGTGGATGATTCTCGCACCTACGAGAAAATTGGTTATTCATTGAGCCAAACAAAGAAATATGATGTTAATATCATAGGCTTTGAAGCAAAAAATATCGACCATATCTTACCAAATATAAATCTATACCCTGCTTTCAATTTTGACAGACTCAGTTTTAAGAGAGTAACCGCTCAAATAACGTGCTGGAAGCATTATTTAAAGTGTAGACCAGATATTATAATTTTTAATACGCATGAACTGATTTTAGTCAGTATAATTTACAAAATCGTATTTGGTGTAAAGATTTGTTATGATGTGCGCGAGAATTACTACAGAAATATTAAATACGGAAAAAGCTTCCCCACTTTACTCAAGGTATTACTTGCGGGTTACGTTCGCGCCAAAGAATATCTCAGCCGCCATTGGATAGATCATTATTTTGTAGCAGAAAAAAATTATGAAAAAGAGTTCATTTTCACTTTAGGAAAAAGCACAGTAATCCAAAACAAATTTCAAAACCTGTACGGTATCAAAAAGGCAACAAAGCGAGGCTACACTCAATTGATCTTCACCGGAACGTTGGGGGAAACAACAGGCATTTTTCAAGCCATAGATTTTGCAAAAGCTATGCATAAGATTGAACCTACTATCCGACTTCGAATTATCGGTAGGGCTGCGCAAAAAAGTACACTGAATAAAATCAAAAAACAGATACAACATTCCCCTTGGATCTCACTTGTTGGAGGTGAAAGTCTTGTGAGTCACCGACAAATTATTAAAGCTATTTCAACGGCTGATATCGGACTCATTTGTTACCCAAAAAATAAAAGCACGCTAGGCTCAATACCCACTAAGCTGTACGAATATCTTGCGCTAGAACTTCCAATTTTATTACAGCGTAACCCGTTGTGGGAAGAAGTATGCCATCCTTATAATGCCAGTTTAAACATCGATTTCAGCACAGTCGATCACAAATATTTATGGCTACAAATCAAAACCCACAAATTTTATACATCGGCACCCGGGTTAGAAGTAAAGTGGGCCTCAGAAGCCGTAAAACTTACGGAAGCGTTAGGTAGTATCTAGATCATATCTAGTTGTAAATCAATCTCTTAAGATTAATTACATAATTGAATAGTTAAAATTTTGCTGGTAAATAACTGTTAACTAGCGAATAAAATTTACGCATGTAGGAAAATCCAGCGGTCAGGTCGTGGAAAAATCACTGCGATTCTAAATATCACAAAATAAAAAAACGATCTCAAATGAGTAGACAGCCCCTTCTTCGCTAAAATTAGTTTATTATTAAAATAATTTTTAGATACGACTAAAAATTGTACATTTGTTAAAATTTTGTAGTAATGCTGAGCTTTGCTGAAGAAAATTACTTGAAGACTATTTATCATCTGGCCGAACAATCTGGAGAGAGTGTTTCTACTAATTCTATTGCTGATGAACTCAATACGAAGGCCGCCTCTGTGACGGATATGATCAAAAGACTTTCTGTGAAGGGCATTCTCTCCTACCAAAAATATAAAGGGGTGCACGTCTCAGAAGCGGGTAAGATGGCCGCCCTTCAGGTAATTCGAAAGCATCGGCTCTGGGAAACCTTTCTGGTAGCCAAACTTAAATTTAATTGGGACGAAGTTCACGAGGTGGCAGAGCAGCTTGAACACATTAGATCTCCATTATTGATCAGGCGTTTGGACGAGCTTTTGGGGCACCCAAAATTTGATCCGCACGGAGATCCGATTCCCGATGAAAATGGTAGGTTCAACGAGAAACCAAAATCGCCCCTGCTTGAGCTAGAAATCGAACGGTCAGGCGTAGTAGTTGCCGTACAAGATGACAGCCCTGCTTTCTTACAATATCTTGATAAAATTGGCATTTACATCGGGGCTAAAATCAAATTAGTTGATCGGATAGACTTTGACGGTTCGATGGAAATACAAATCGATGGTAGAAAGACAACTTTCATTTCTAAACAGGTATCTGAAAACATATGGCTTACCGAATAATATTTCCTTTTCTTCTACTCGTCGTAGGCTGTTCTGTTGATGAGAACAATGAAAATGAGGGCAAACTCTCGGTTGTTGCCACCACAGGCATGATCGCCGATGTTACCAAGCGTATTGTTGGTGACTCAGCACAAGTGATCGCTCTGATGGGACCAGGTGTTGATCCCCACCTCTATAAAGCTACCCAAGGTGATCTCAAAAAATTAACGGACGCGGATATTATCGTATACAATGGACTATATCTTGAGGGTAAAATGAGTGAAATTCTCGAAAAATTAGCCCGGGTTAAACCTGTAATAGCCATGGCTGACGGCTTGGAAGTATCAAGCTTAAGGACTACATCTCCGTCCAAAAAGGGCTATGACCCACACGTCTGGTTTGACGTTGCACTTTGGCAAAAAGCCGCGCAATATCTAGCTCGGGAGTTGGTTAAAAACCGTCCGGAAGCCAAGAGTTATTTCAATAACAACATGCGAGATTACGATAACGAATTGGACACTCTACACACTTGGGTAGCCCGGAAAGTCGCAGAGATACCAGAACCTAAACGAGTGCTCATTACAGCTCATGATGCCTTCGGCTACTTCGGTGATGCTTATGGTTTAGAGGTAAAAGCACTTCAAGGCATTTCTACACTCTCTGAATACGGATTGAGAGATGTTTCCAATCTGGTAGATTTTATTGTAACGCGTCGAATAAAAGCAGTTTTTATTGAGACCTCTGTATCTGAAAAAGCTATAAATGCGGTACTAGAGGGTTGCAGGCAAAAGGGATTCGACGTATCCCTGGGGGGAAATTTGTTTTCCGATGCTATGGGTGCAGAGAATACCCTAGAGGGGACATACGTGGGAATGGTGCGTTCTAATGTTTTAACAATCGTAAATGCCTTAAAGTAA
>JBCCIX010000160.1:0-8977 GCA_039028075.1 Bacteroidota bacterium
GATCGCTCAAGGCACTGTTTCAACGCGCGGTAAGCCCCATGAATATCCCCAATAACAAACCTTCGCATTTGCGTACTAAATTCTAGAATACCTACATCAAATGCTAAGAAGAATTGATTTAACGTTTGTTTTACAAGCTACAAGCTACAAGCTACAAGCTACAAGCTACAAGCGGCCAGAAGCCAGCCACTAGCTACTAAACCCTATGCCTCAGCTCTCCGCCTTTAACACGCAGCCCTTCGCCCTTTGCTTATTCCTCTTGTAAAAATTATGAACTGAAATCTATAATATTGCGATACTTTTATCATTTAGTGTTAAGAACGTCAAATTTAGAATGGAAGAACCAGGAGTAACTGTAGATAAGAAGAAGGAACATCAGGATAAGATCAAGCAGGTCTTTACAGAGGTGGGCAAGGTGGTAGTTGGGCAAGAAGCGATGGTAAACCGCCTTTTAATAGGGCTTTTTACGCAAAGTCATATCTTATTAGAAGGTGTGCCCGGTATCGCAAAAACCCTGACCGTAAGCACACTGGCCAATGTTTTACATTTGGATTTTCAGCGTATCCAGTTTACACCAGACCTGTTACCGGCAGATTTGATCGGTACCATGATCTACAATCAGAAGCTCGCTAAGTTCGAGGTGAAAAAGGGACCCATCTTCGCGAATATTATTTTGGCGGACGAAATCAATCGAAGCCCGGCTAAGGTCCAATCTGCTTTGCTTGAATCGATGCAGGAGAAACAGGTGACCATTGGCGAGGAAACCTTTGACCTCGACCGACCATTTTTGGTATTGGCGACGCAAAACCCAGTGGATCAGGAAGGTACTTATCCGCTTCCCGAAGCCCAGATCGACCGTTTTATGATGAAAGTAAATGTAGATTACCCAACCAAGGATCAGGAATTGGAGGTAATGCGCCGCATCTCTAATATGAAGTTTGACTATACGGTAAATACTGTACTGAACAAAGACGATATCTTTGACATTCGCAATGAGATCAATCAAACCAGTATTTCCGAGTCCTTGGAGCGTTATATTATTGAGTTGGTTTACGCTACACGCGATCCCAAAGGCTACGGGTTGAATGAAGCGGCGGAGTATATACAGTTTGGAGTCTCTCCGAGAGCATCTATTAACCTGAATTTAGCGGCTAAAGCAGTGGCTTACTTCGAAGGTAGGGACTACGTATTGCCGGAAGACATAAAAGAAGTAGCCTTAGACGTTTTAAATCATAGGATTATCTTGAATTACGAAGCGGAAGCAGATAACGTAGATACCAAGGATCTGATCAGGACGATCTTGAATAAGATTCCAATTAACAATTAGTTAATTTCAGATAAATTATAGGCATCAGCGCTTTATGGCGCGATTTCAGAAAGCCATCGCATTTTTGCGATGGCTTTTTCTTAACATGTGGTTAAAGATTCCTTCACATAGTTTAACAGACGCTTAACATGAGCGTCCGCTTGAGTTAACAACTAATTCTAACCTTTGCCACTCTAGTCAAACAAGAAATTTTAATTCTAATCAATTATTTAAAACAATGAAAAAACTACTATCTCTTTTAGTCGCATTCGGAGTGATGTTCTATCTCTCCTCATGTGGTGATGATGATGACGGAACAGCTCCTGATTTAGCAGCCCCTGTTGTACCTGATCCTTCAGCGCAATCTGCGCAGGTGGATACCGATATTACAATCGATTTTATGTACACGGCGGAGGCAGGATTTGCCAGCTCGTCAGTTTCAGCTACAGGTGGATCAGCGAGTGTAACTACTGATGGAACGGCTGGTGAAACAAGTGGAACGATTCAAGTTACTTTTTCTGCAGGATCTACAGCAGGAGTTGGTAGTGTCATTTTAACTGTTGTTGATAGTGAAGGTGATGAAGCTACGGCTACAGCTCCTGTGACCATTTCAATAAGTCCCGTGCCTACAATTGCGGGCATACCTACTGCGGCTTCCATCGTAGAGGGTCAGACTCTTACTGTTCCGGGCCCTATTACGTTAACATCTGAAGATGGTTTCGCTGCTTCAAACGCTTTTGTACTACAAGTAGATGGCGGCACGGCTGTAGATTTAGGTGTTATGGCTTCAGCTAGTTCTCCTTTGGAGTTAACGGATGTAGCATTGCCTACTGAAGCTTTAATTCCAGGGACATACGAAATATTGTTTACTCTCACTGACGGTGATGGCGATGAGGCGACTTTTCTTCACATTTTGAATGTTGAGGCCATATCCTTCTTCACATCTGTAGAAGAGCAGGCACCTGAAGGATCTGGTGTATTCTTCCTTGAAATATCTGGAAGTATTAATGCTGATTATGAATTACCAACTCAAGGTACTGTCGACGATAGTCAAGAAGATATATCCTATTATGTCCTTGCAGGGCGAGTTAAAGTCACTAATGGTGCTACTTTTACAATACCTGCTGGTTCAGTGCTTAAAGGAAGAACAGGTACTGGAGCTAATGCTACGGCTTTGCTTGTAACAAGAGGTTCGACGTTAATGGCTCAAGGTACTGCTGCTCAACCTATAATTTTCACAGCTATTGCAGACGATCTTACTATGGAAGACGTTGATGGCGGTGATTTGGTTGGCAGTTTGGCACCCACTGTAAACGGAGAATGGGGCGGACTAATTGTACTAGGAAACGCACCTATCTCTGCTTCTGCAGCAGAAGTTCAAATAGAAGGTATACCTACTTCAGATGCTGATGGCTTATATGGTGGCGATGATGCTACCGATAATTCTGGTATCATCACTTATGTGTCAGTTCGTCATGGTGGATCGAATATTGGTCAAGGAAATGAGATTAACGGATTGTCGTTAGGTGGCGTTGGTTCAGGTACAACTATTAATAACATTGAGATCGTAGCCAATCAAGATGATGGTATCGAATGGTTTGGTGGAAACGTAAGTATTGACAGAGCTCTTGTTTGGAATAGTGGTGACGATTCTATGGACACCGATCAAGATTGGCAAGGTAGCTGTACTAATTTTTTAATAGTGACTCCTGAAGGTTCTGCTTTCGAATTGGACGGCCCTGAAGGTCCCGCTTCTCGAGACGGAGGTTTCCATACCTTCGACATAGGGACTGTATATGCTGGAGATAACATAGGTAATCTGGTTGACTGGGATGGAGGAACCGGGACAGATGCTACTAATGCGCAACTCACAAATATTTATTGGTATGGTATAGATGCAGCTTACACCGGAGGTATTGCGTCATTTGAAGGTGATGGTTCAGGTACTTCAGCGAATTGGGAGGCAACAATACCAATGGGAGCTACTCTGGGGGATATTTTCAATGATGGAGCAGATGCTATCGTTACAGAGGTTAATGAAAATCAAAATACGGTAGGTGTCCAAAATGATGACATGTTCAAATGGACATGGCCCGGATCTGATGGTACGCTTGACGCACTCGGATTATAATTTAGCATATCTCGTTGAAAAAGCTCACTTAATAAGTGAGCTTTTTTTGTTCATGATTAGTTAATATTTAGATAATACAAGATTCACGCTTTTATAAAAGCAAAATCTTTAGTTTGCGAAAATTTCCCAAAACAACATGAGAAAGTCGATACGTGTCTTAATTATTATTCTTCCATTTTTTCTATCAATTGAGGCATTTGCTCAAAAAGGCATAGTAAGAGGTACCGTTATCGACGGTGCTACGGCTGAGCCCATGATAGGTGTCACTGTAGTAGTTGAGGGTACCACGACAGGAGGAGTGACTGATTTTGACGGAAAATTCCAAATATCTTTAGATCCGGGTACATACTCAGTCACAGCCTCATTTATATCGTATCGTGCAGTTACAGTGTCGGAAGTATCGGTAAAAGCAGGTGAAACCACTTTAATAGGGCAGATACGTCTTCAAGAAGATGTTGCCCAGCTTGAAGATGTTGTCGTGGTTACAGCAGAAGTCATTAGGGATTCTGAATCCGCTTTATTAACTATTAAGAGAAAATCTGCTAATGTCCTAGATGGGATTTCTGCAGCGAAGTTTCGAAAAATAGGAGACTCAGATGCTGCAGCGGCTGTAAAGCGTGTTCCTGGTGTTTCCATCGAAGGTAGCAAATATGTATATGTACGTGGTTTAGGTGATCGATATACTAAGACGACATTGAATAATGTCGATATTCCTGGTTTGGATCCTGATAGGAATAGTATTCAGATAGATATATTCCCAACCAGCCTAATTCAAAATATGATTGTATCTAAAACTGCGCTCTCAGAGATGCCGGCTGATTTTACCGGGGGTGTTGTTAATATTGAAACTATCGATTTTCCAGAAGAGAAAATTTTTAATGTTTCTCTAGGGTTATCATATAATCCATCAATGCATTTTAATTCTGATTTTGTTGATTATGAGGGTAGTAATACAGACTGGCTAGGTTTCGATTCAGATTTACGTGAGCTACCTAATGGAGCCCGAGGTGATATTCCGACTCCTGGAGTGGCATCTGATCAAGAAGTACTTGATTTTTCCCAGGGTTTTTCTCCAGTTCTTCAGAGCAATCAAGAAAATAGTTTTATGAATTACAATCTGGGGGCTTCATTTGGCAACCAGATTGAGCTTTCAAATTCCAACAAGCTCGGATATATATTTTCACTTACCTACAAAGCGAGTCAAACCTTCTATGACGATCAGGAATTTGGAGAGTACCAAGTACCTAATCAATCTGACGAAAACGATGAACTAATCGCCGCAACTATAAAGGAAGGTGTTGTTGGTATTGATAGTCGTTTCTTAGGAGGTCTTGCGGGTCTTGCTTACAAAACGGATCGATCTAAGTTTAGGTTAACAGCTTTAAGATTGCAAAATGGAGAACGCAAGACAGGAGCTTTTTCGATTATCGAAGATCCTGAAGATGATAGAACGGCTGTGGGTAAGTCTAATTACATAGCACCTAACTCTCAGAATATTGAGTATTCTGAACGTTCATTGACAAATTTCTTGCTAAACGGAGAGCATTACTTCAATGGAAAGACTTGGGAGGTGGATTGGAGAATTTCTCCAACAATTTCCAGAATAGAAGATCCTGATATCAGGGTAGCGGCACTTACTGATGAATTTGGACTTAGCTTTAATCCGGGTGCGGGAGGTCTTCCTAAAAGGATCTGGAGGTTCCTAGATGAAATAAATCTTGTGGGACGTGTCGATGTTACTAACAATTTAAATCTTTTTGGAAGAGATGCGAAGCTCAAGTTTGGAGGAAGCTATGTTTTCAAAGAAAGAGACTATGAAATCTTAGAATACAATTTACAGTTTGACGGTCAACCCAATTGGGAAAGCCCAGATTTAAGTGGTGTATTAGTGGATGAAAATTTATATCCGAATTTTCTCGTGAATGGACAACCCGGCGGGGCATCTTACGCTTCAGCGGTTAATTTTCCAAACTCTAACGAGTATAATTCTTCTGTAGATAACATAGGTATTTATGTATCTGGAGAGTTTTCACCATTACCTAAGTTGAAGACTATTATTGGATTAAGGGCTGAAAATTATGTCCAACGGCATACCGGCCGCGATATACCTGGTTCTGAAGCTATTCGCGCACTCATCGGCACTGGGTTGAGCGAGGAGGAGGCCGCAGAGCAAGCAAAGCTAAGCGGTCAGAATGTTCTAATCGATGACAAAGTATTAGATGAATTGGATTTCTTTCCTTCCCTAAATTTGACTTATGCATTAACTGATGAGCAGAATTTAAGGCTTTCTTATTCAAGAACTATTGCAAGACCTTCATTTAAAGAACTGTCATTTGCTCAAATTTTGGATCCTATTAGCGGAAGAACGTTCAACGGAGGTCTATTTCCCTACAATAGTACCAACAATGTATGGGATGGAAATTTACGTCCGACTGATATTGATAATATTGACCTAAGGTGGGAGATTTTTTTAGGCGAAGGGCAGACTTATTCCGTGAGTGCGTTTTATAAATCATTTCAAAATCCAATAGAAATAGTAAGGATTCCTTCGGCTCAAACGACCAATGAGTTACAACCAAGAAATGTAGGCGATTCTTATGTTTATGGAACAGAAATTGAATTTCGTACACCACTTAGCCTTATAAGCCCAACATTAGAGAATTTCTTTTTCAATGGTAATGTGACCTTGACGGAATCTGTTCTTGAAATGTCCGAAGTCGAGTTTGAAGGTCGAGTTTCTTTCGCAAGAGACGGCCAAACTATTGAGGACACCCGTGATATGGCTGGCCAAGCTCCTTACGTTATAAATGCAGGTATATCTTACGACGATGCTTCTGCCGGTTTTGATGCCGGGTTCTTTTACAATGTTCAGGGAAGAACTCTTTCAGTGGTAGGTGTTAGTCTATTTCCGGATGTTTATACTGAGCCTTTTCATAGCTTAAACTTTAATATGAATAAATCTTTTGGTGAGGAACAAGCTTTATCTATAAACTTTAGCGTTGAAAATATCTTGAACGATAGAAGAGAAGAGTTCTTTGAAGGATTTAATGCTCAAGATCAGATATTCACAGGATTTTCTCCAGGTACAACCATAGGTATTGGGGCATCCTATAAATTCTAGAATTTTATTAGTGAAAGAAAAAGGTCATTAACTCTAATGACCTTTTTTATATCCAAATCTATCTATTACCCAACATACTCGGACATTCCTCTTGTTCTGCAGGGCCTTCTTCAACGTATAATTTTAGATCAATTAGGCGATTTTTGGACATTCTTAGAAGCTCCTTACACTTACACTTATTGAACACTTCTTTTCCGAATTTCTTTCTATAATGCGTATCCCAGTCTTGCGGATATATTGACCTTAGCCTTCTGTCTCTATACTGATTCCAGTATACTCTTTCCATTTCGAAGCGTTTTAGAAATATGGCGTCAGTTCTGTGTTTAGTTTTTATTTCTTCCATTAAATCGAGCATTTCCTTATCAATTTGATCAAATTCTGTGCAGGGATCGATTTCTTCCTTTTGACTGTTACATGCCAGCATGATCAAAACAATTGGTATGCTGATGAGGTGACTTTTTTTTTTCATTTTGGGTGATGTTTTTCTCTCTAGATGCATCAAATATGGACGCTTTTGCTTTTTCGAAAATACAGATATTACGTGCCAAAAAGAACAAGAAACTAGCTACAAATTTCACCAGGTTCTTCCAGGGATTCAACTGGATTAAACGACCATTAAAGAAAAAATACCGCTTTTATTTATCTTAAGTTTTATCTAGTGCAACAGTGTTGTGAGGCCGATTCCCATATCACCTTTTACAACCTATTTTGACTCTATCAAAAGTAAGAGGTTATGATCAATAGATTGTTAGTTTAATCAATATGCCGGTTCATATTCTAGAACGAAGTCCGGTACTATTCTAAACATTACGTTCACAACCATTCTTCTCCTTTTAACAAATTAGTGCTATTGTCTACTACAAATGTTTCATTCCAAAAAGGATGCAGTGAATTTCATGATTTGTTACTGTCTGGTAATGAACCACTTCTCTTGACCAATTGCTAATAAAATAGATTAACTATTCTTTGGGTAAAACCAGAAGTTTTAATGTTAGCCGTAACTCCTACAGCCTTTGCAGCGCAAATAATACAGCGTTAGATAATATGTATCAATATGAAAAGTTCGCTCCACTTGGTGGATAACATTCATATCCAGCCCATGTTGGTGTTGTCACCAACAAGATGTTAAGCCTGTGCAAATCGATCACGTCCCATTCTTTACCGCGATCATTCTAAATTGGATACCTGTTCCTCAAAATGATTCCTCCAAGGAAATTGTCATTGACTCGCTCGATTATTTGACTTCAAAGAACAAATGTGAACTGTATGCCTTCGTTTTTATGCATAGGCACTACAGTTATTCTCCAAGAATTGGAGACCGATACTAGTGATGACTGCCATTGATACCTTTCAATTCGAATCCTGGTTTTTTCAGGATTTTGCACAGTTATTTGGGAGTAACTAAAGGAACGCTCGCCATACTAAAAAGCCAGTGACGGGTCACATTATGGCGATAAGTAAGGCCACACCTGGAATAAGGTTGAGTAGCCTTCCTAGAACCAGCTAGTAATTGTGAGCGTCTCGCTCCGAAGTGATAGCACGTAGAGGTTGTATTGATTGGACCGCCAAATGGGTCACTTCCAAGGTTGTTAATAATTCCTAGGAACCGGTTACAAATTTCTCTAACTTGTTATCAAAAGACATAATTGGCTAAGCAACTATAAAATTTGAGAAAGACCCTTCTAGTATGTCTGTGGTTAGGCGTCCTCTACTTCCAAAAAGTTGCCATTGGGCAGTCACTGGCTGAGTCGAGGCATTACGTAATTATTGGCGCATTTACGTCAGAGGCCAATGCGGAGCGTTTAACCGCTAAGGCCATCACCCAGAGTCTGGATGCTAACTATGCCAGAAACGAGGCCCGGGGTGTATTTTATGTCTATGTGCTGGGTACTGACGATAGAAAAGTAGCATATGCCTATGGTTCTAAGGTCAGGCGTGATTATGAGTACAAAGATGCCTGGGTATTCTCGGGGGCATTAGAGCTTATTGGCGATGAAGTTCCTGAGCCGCAAGAAGAAGAGGAGCCGGTACTAGAATCTGACCCCAGGCCTGCGGTTGTGGAAGAAGTTGAGGAACCCGAAATCGAGGAAGCTGACCCTGAACCGGAACCCGACGTTGAGGAAAAACCGGCGAAAGACCCGAATTTACAATCATTTTATTTTAAATTAGTTGGTCAAGAGTCGGGGGAGGAAGTATCGGGTCAGGTGTATTTGCAAAAAAACAAAGAAGATAGTCAGTATGACTCGTATGACGGTAATCAAGTGGTGGACCTTCTTAAGCCTGGGAGAAATAATGATACCTATTTCGTGACCATTAATGCCCCAGGATATGATCCTGTGGAAACCGAGCTCAAGTACGACAGTCCGCCCGCCACGGATGAGTATGGTAATGGGCTTATTGAGGTTTCGTTGGAAAGATC
>JBCCIX010000161.1:0-8929 GCA_039028075.1 Bacteroidota bacterium
CAATGGCACCACGTGGATAGAAGGGAACATAGGGTTTGATGCCTCCACGTTCACTTCACATTTTTTTGACGACAAAAACGGATGGCTGTCTTCCGGGGCGGGTCAATTGTATCAATTTAAAGATTCTGTCTGGACCTCAGTATCTATTTCGGGTGCCGGTGCTTTTAACGAAATGACCTTTATCGCGCCCGATCAAGGTTATGGCACGGGCTTCTCTACTGACATTTGGACATTTGATGGCGCCCAGTGGTTAATTGACTATACGGGTATAAATGATCAATTTACAAGTCTTTTTTTTCTGGATGAGAACAATGGGTGGGCCGGAGGCAACGGCTACATTGCTACATTTTGTAACGGGATCTGGACCGAAGAGCTAGTGGACACCGGCTGGATTTATGATATTTATTTTACGGATACCGGATCAGGATGGGCTATGGGCGAGCATGGAGACGTACTAACGTTCGAAGATCCCCTTGCTTCGCTAATTTGGAGGCCCATTGATTTCTTTCCCACGAATTTGCAAATTACCACCTTCAGCCGCACCTCCAATGTCATGTACGCTGGGGGTAGTTCACCGACTTTTTCTGATGGCATTACCCGTCTCTTTTCTTCTGCCGATGGTGTAACCTGGAGTGAGATCAACGCAGCGTTTGAAAACTATAACATCTTCTTTCATTTTTATGCCCTTGATGACGCATTATTCGCCTCCGTAGCAGATGAGAATTTAATACCTGTATTATTGAAATCAGAGGATGGCGGATTAACCTGGAGTCCCTCTCAAAACGGAATACTTACAAACTCTGCAACTCTGTACCTAACCGCCCTCAGCAATGAGGTCCTCTATGCCGCTACCTACACGGTCTCGGAAAATAAATTTATCCCGAGATTGTACCTCAGTAATGATCAAGGTGCCAATTGGACTGAACTGAGTGTAACAGGTATTCCCGAATCTACCGATGCCGCTTTCACGGACTTGTACTACACGGGTTCAGAATTGATTTTAATATACCTTAATTTCGAGAATACCTCCTTTGCTATCTATACCTCAGTGGACGGTTTAAATTGGTCGGAAATAGAAAGTGCTCCCAGTAGCTTTTTACCGCAAAATATAACCCTGGACGACGATGGCACTTGGTACTTATCAGGAATAAATTCCACTACCTTCATCGGTGAATTGTATGCGTCTGATGACGATGGCTTTTCCTGGAAACCCTTACCACTCACAGGAATAGATGAATTTAATAGCTCCTTAACGGCGATCGAGTATTTTAACGGTGAATTATTCCTGAGCACAAATTCGGAAAATCTAACTGAGACTAAGGTGTTCACTACTAGCTCTTCCAAGCAATTACAAAGTATAACCTTCGACCCCTTATCGTCTGCCACTTATGGCGACACTGATATTATGCTTTCTGGTTTTGCCAGTTCAGGACTGCCTCTGAGCTATTCTAGCTCAAACCCCTCGGTAGCTACGATCACTGATCAGGTCATGTCCATTCAAAATGCCGGAACCACAGTCATAGAAGCCACTCAAGCCGGCGATGAAAATTTTCAACCTGCCACGGCAGTAGAACAGGTTTTAAATGTCGATAAAGCAATTTTATCCACATCTGTAAAGAACGAAGAACGAAACGTCGGTGAACCGAATCCGACTTTCGAGCTGCACTACGCCGGTTTCGTAAATGGCGAAAACGCTGAGGTTATAGATACCTTACCCCAAGCTTCTACCGATGCTGATGTTTCAAGTCCGGCCGGAGTATATGAAATTTCTATTTCAGGAGGTGCCGATAATAATTATGATTTTTCTTACACCGACGGCATCTTAACGATACAAGAGTCACACATAACTAGCATAGATAAACCTCTAAAAGCCAGCCTACAGGTTTTTCCAAATCCAACCCAAGGTAACATCGAAATCAGACCTGACGGTATGGGACAACAGATTCTTAGCATTGAGGTTTTTGATCTGACCGGCGCCGAGTTTTTTTCAGGTGAATACCAAGATAACATGATCATCAACTTTCAACCTTATCCTCCCGGTGTATATCTGCTCCGAATGCAAGCAACAAACGACACGACTCTCTTTAAAATAATAAGGAAATAGCATTGCACATTCAGTCTTTTTTGTTTTTTAATCACTTTTGATTTTAAAGATTAAAATTAAAATGTGCTGTGCATCGGTCGTATGAACCGAGTTAAATCCTAATCATAATCGTAAAGTAAGGACGACTTAATCGATAAATGCCTAAAACGCAGCCATTGAACCGGAAATTAATGTGCCTTTATTTTCATGCACCGAAAAAATATATTAAAATTGAAAATTCTAAAACTAACCTTAAAAAACTATGAAGCTTAGACTACAAGGATTGTTATCTTTTGCCCTGATATTGAGTTTTGGGTTGTATTCGTGCGGTCCTAAAAATGAGGAAGAGTCTAATTCTTCAGATGAATTCTCGCAGGCAGACGAGCAATTAAAGGAAAGTATTCAGGAGGTGGTTTACGAAATTCCCTCCCCCTCTGAAATCCCATTCTTACTGGAAGCGACGGGTGCCGAATTCAACGAAACGCTTATCAACGATAATAATAAAGCTGAAGGGTATTCATCACGCAATGATGTTGCCGCCCTCAATCTAGGCGTATTTGCCACCGATGTGGGCTACCTAGTTTCTTACGACAAGGTCCAGGAGGCGCTCACCTATATGAGTTCAGCTAAAAAACTAGCGGATAATCTCGGTGTTACCGGATCATTTGATACAGAATTGATCAAACGTTTTGAAGCTAATCTTTCAGAAAAGGATTCTTTGGCTTTTTTACTGAATGAGACGATTAACAAAACCGATAACTATCTCAAAGATGATAACAGAAGTAAGTTAGCTTCGTTGATTATTTCCGGGAGCTTTATTGAAGGTTTGTACATTTCGACTGAACTTATAGACACTTATCCTAAAGATATCCTACCGGAAGACAGTAGAAATTTGGTTTTAACGCCTTTGATTCGAGTAGTCCTAGAGCAGGAAAAGTCGGTGAAAGACTTGACGGCTATGCTTGAAAATATTGAACAAACCGGGCCGATCAGTGGATTAATAGCCGATATGAAGGATCTAAGCCTCAAGTACGAAACACTGAATATTGACGAGCAGATCAAGAACAATAGGGCTGACCTGGTCCTTTCAGACGAAACATTAACTAATATCACAGCTAAGATCGCCGAGATCAGAGCGAGGATCATAGAATAATCCGATACTACTAGCATCTACAGAGGGGCGGTTATTTCCGCTCCTTTTTTATTTAATAATGGCTTATCTTATGGGCCTCAAAAGACACTAAATGAGCGAACCTTTATTAAAAGCTATTATCAAGCTTTTCGCCATTGCTGCGAAAGAGGATACCGTCACAGAACAAGAAAGGAATCAGATTGAGGCTTTCTTGAAAGATCATCTCAATAAAAATTCCGTTGAAAAATATCTAACTGAGTTTGATTCGTATTGCGATACCATTATCAAGGTAGATGATCTGGAAGAAGAGCGAAGCCGTATAGCAACTATCTGTGGTGAGATCAACCGGGAGCTGACCCAAAAGCAAAAGATCGTCATTATCCTAGAACTCGTCGGTATCATACTGGCCGACGGTCACATTTCTGATCGAGAGCAAGAGCTCGTAAAGTCCATAGGGCAAACGTTCAACATTTCCGAAAAAGAAATTGAGTTAATTGAAATGTTTGTCACGGCGAGAGAGAAAAATACATTCGACCAGCCTGAGGTGTTAATCATAGATGGTGGCGAGCAAAAGCTACGTTCCGTTAAGCACTTAAGCCGCCCAGGAATGCATGGTTTTGTGGCTTTGCTGTATTTAAAAAATGCCGATGCTTATTTTTTAAAGTACTTTGGGGACGAAAATATTTATCTCAACGGTGTAGCGCTCAAGAAAGAGAAAATTGCTGTGTTTGCCACCGGTTCCACCATCAGAATCGATAAAGTAAACCCCATTTACTTTGGTGATGTGGTGGGTCAGTTCATAACGAGATCGGATGATCAATCGGGTACGTTTGAAGCTAAAAACATCTCTTTTCGTTTTAAGAACGGCAAATTGGGGCTTCGCTATGTAAGTATAGTGGAAGAATCTGGGAGGTTGATCGGCTTAATGGGCGCTTCAGGAGCTGGCAAATCCACACTTCTAAACGTACTGAACGGTACTGAAATACCTACCGAGGGTCATGTTCTGATCAATGGAATAGATATTCATGAGAATCCAGGTAAGATAGAAGGAGTGATTGGTTTTGTGCCTCAGGATGACCTTTTGATTGAAGAGTTAACAGTCTACCAAAACCTTTATTACGCGGCCAGATTGTGTTTCGATAATCTGGGAAAAAATGAAGTAGAAGCACTTGTGGTAAAGACGTTAGATAATCTCGGACTGGCTGAGACACGAAATCTAAAAGTAGGTTCACCCTTAGAAAAAACCATAAGTGGAGGACAAAGAAAAAGGCTAAATATAGGTTTGGAGTTACTAAGAGAACCAAGTGTATTGTTTGTAGATGAACCTACCTCTGGCTTATCATCGCGGGACTCCGAAAACATCATGGATCTACTCAAGGAACTTTCCCTGAAGGGCAAACTCATCTTTGTGGTAATACACCAGCCCTCTTCCGATATTTTTAAGATGTTCGACAAACTGGTGATCCTGGATACGGGAGGCTATCAGATTTATTACGGTAATCCGGTGGAGGCAGTGGTCTATTTTAAGGAAACCATAAACCTGATTAACAGTGATGAAGGTGAATGCCATGAATGTGGTAACGTTAACCCGGAGCAAATTTTCAATATTATTGAAACTCGAGTGGTTAATGAATACGGAAATTTCACCAATGAAAGGAAGGTTTCTCCTGAAGACTGGAATCAATTTTATAAGCGTAAAATAAATATAGAATCCGTTAAAACTGTAACCGATCCGCCCCACTCCACTCTGAATATTCCAAATAAGTTCAAGCAACTAACACTATTTGCAGCAAGGGATATTCTCTCAAAGCTCAGCAACAAACAATACCTGTTAATTAATCTTTTAGAGGCTCCCGTATTAGCATTTATTTTGAGTTATATCGTCAGATATTACAATACACATGGCACGGTGGATTCCGGTTACTCGTTCAGTCAAAACCTCAATATACCCGCCTATTTCTTAATGAGCATAATCGTGGCCCTCTTTATGGGACTGACTGTAAGCGCAGAAGAAATAATCAGAGATAGAAAAATATTAAAAAGGGAAGCTTTTCTACATTTAAGTAGAAGTAGCTACCTATTATCAAAAATATCCATCCTCTTTAGTCTTTCGGCCATTCAAACGATCTCTTTTGTAACAGTGGGTAACAGCATCCTGCAGATACATGACATGCTTTTTGAGCACTGGATGATATTATTTAGCACTTCCTGTATGGCCAATGCCATGGGCTTAAATATTTCCTCAGCTTTCAATTCTGCGGTCACCATCTATATCCTAATTCCGATCCTTTTAATTCCGCAACTGATTCTAAGCGGGGTTGTAGTCAAATTCGATAAGCTCAATCCAAATTTGAGTAAAACGGGTAAAGTGCCCCTAGTAGGTGATTTAATGGCATCACGATGGGCTCTAGAGGCAGCCATGGTTTCTCAATTTAGATACAATGAATATGAAGAGACCTTTTATCCTTACGAGCAGGTGATGGCTGAATCGGATTATAAAAAAATCTACTACCTCCCTACCCTTGAATCTAAGCTTCAATTTGCGCTGAACAACTTACATACTGAGGATGAAACCGTGCGAAAGGAAATAGCAAGTGGACTGACTTTAGTAGGTAACGAAATAAGGCAGGAGTTAGAAAAAATTGGAACGGATAAATTTCCTGAAGTTGATCGGCTTACCCTAGATGCATTTGACTCAGCACTTTACGACAAAACCTTTAACTTCTTAGAAATGCTTCGTGGCTTCTACTCTAATCGATACAACAGGGCAGATCGAGCAAAAGAAAAAATGGTAATTGAAATGACGAATGACCGCGAAAAGAAAAAAGCGTTCGAAACGTTCAAAGCCAGATATAGAAATGAGGCAATCGCAGAGATTGTTACCAATAAAAATGAGCAGCAGCGTATCGTAGAATCAGAAAATGAATTGGTTCAACTGATATTTCCCATTTATAAACGGCCTGAGCCCGACCATTTCCTGGATTACAGAGAGCCATTTTACGCGCCAAAGAAGCATATTTTTGGGTACATCCTGAATACACTACATTTTAACCTACTAGTGATTTGGATGATGACCTTTATCCTGTGCATTACGCTGTACTACGACATGCTCAGAAAAGTGGTAAGTACTGCGGAAAAGCTAACGAGAAAGATAAATCCTAGAATGTGAGGTCGTTTACTTCAATACTTGTACCCAACCTTTACAGGTAGCTTCATTAGCAATACGCGCTTCGTAGTAATAAATGCCGGCAGCTGCACCCTGACCCGCCCAGTTGTTTTGATAGTTATCTTCTTCGAGAATAATTCTACCCCACTCGTTGTAAATCGTTAACCCTACCTGATCGGGCGCTTGAATAATAAACGTATCATTACTTCCTTCTGATGAAGGTGTAATGATGTTAGGAACCTTTATTGTAGTAATAGCAACATCGACCGTTTTCTCGAAGATACAGAATTGATTTCGTGCGGATAGGGAGATGGAATACGTGCCATCTTGAGTGTAAGTATGGGTAAATGTATTCTCCTCGCTTCCGGTTCCGTCACCGAAAGACCACGTGTAAACCCTATCCTGGACTGGACTGGTATTTACCACCTCAATCAAGGGACTGGTCCAGCAATCGTAGCTTTTGCTGAAAGAGAAATCAACTACTATCTCCGGAATAACGGTTATGTCCACTGTATCACTTTTGAAACAGCCTCCTGAGATCAAAGAGATGAAGTAACGTGTATCTACTTCGGGTCTAACTTGAGGTGTAGGTTCATCGGAGGTAAACGTGCTGTCCTCACTCACCCAAAAGTAAGATTGCGCTCCGGAGGCTTGCAGCCTTAGTTCTTCTCCAAAGCAGATCGTTTGATCATCCATAACAAAGGTTACCGGATCTATGATTTGAACCACTTTAGAAGCAAATTCCTGATTGGTACACGTGTTAGGATCAAAAGCGCGCAATTGAACTGTGAATGAACCGGCATTTTGGTATTGATACGCTACGGCTAAGGTATCGCTACGTCTGATCGTAGGAGAGCCATCCCCAAAATCCCACTCAAAATCGATTCCTTCCTGACTAAAATTTTCAAAGACATATTGATCACCGATACACAACAACGAAACCCCGGGATTATCTAATGCAATTGTATTGGTATTAAAATCAGCCACGAGCTGAGGAATAACAGCCACATTTACACTATCTAGCTTATCACATTCGGCAAATTCTAAGGAGAGAAAGTACTTGGTATCACCTTCGGGTTGAACCAAAGGTGAGGGCTCATTAGAGATAAAGGAACTATCCTCACTTACCCACGTGTAGCTGATCGCACCTGATGCCGAAAGTCTTAGATCTTCCCCGGCGCATATGGTAACATCATCTATCACAAAAAAACTTGGGTCCGATACCGTAACCGTTTTGAAAGCGGAGTCTATGGCGATACAGGTGTTAGGATCTATAGCGGTAAGCTTGATCCTAAAATCTCCGGCACTTTGGTAGGTATACTGAATCGAGGTAGTATCCGTACGGGAGACCAAGGCTGATCCATCGTTAAAATCCCACTCGAATACCTCTCCGCCAATGCTTTGGTTCACCAATACTAAAGGATCGCCCAGGCATATTCTGGAGAGGCCGGGATTGTTAAAAGTAATGGAGTTTGTGTTAAAACGGGCTCTTAAAGTGGCTAGATCGAATTTGAAAGCAGCGTTATTACAGTTTTGACTATTGTTTGTCTCAGAAAATGCGCCCGGCGTAGCTGGAAAATCGTCTACAAAACGGCCGCATCCGGCACATACTGCGTGATAAACGATCCCATTTTTATCGAACCTACTTGTGCCCCCATCTACATGTGTTGCGGACCGTTCACCTCCGAAAAAAGTACCGTAAAGAAATTCCCCGGCATCACCCGAAAGCACCATCAGGTAAAAGTCGTTACCCGATGTGATCGGATCGATAGCATCACTGGATACGGTTAAGCCAAACGTATCACCACCAACAAAATTTCTGGTAATCATTTCGTTATTAATTTCAATATCAGCTTGATTCGTTCTGCCACCCCATCCGGCAAAATAGATATTGTTACAGTCATTAACGAGAAAGGCCGTCGGGGAAATATCGGGACTATTAGACCCACTACCGAAAGTAGTGGAGAGGAGGAGCTGAGAAAGGTCAGAACTATACTTTTGCAGAAATTGGCCACCATTCGGCTCCACGTATACATCTCCGACAATTGGGAATACCCCTTGCGTTTGACCAAAAGTAAAAATATTATCCTCCGTGTCAATGTCAATAAAATAGGACTGGTCATAATTTATCGTACCCAGATAAGTGCCCTGCGTCAAAGCCGTTCCGTCGGAACTATATTTTTGAATCCAGCCATCAATCCCTCCGGCATTTGAAGGTTGCCAACCCGTATCCATTTCTGATATATCATTGCTCGTTGTACCTCCTGAAATTATTATTTCATTCATAGAATTAACTTTCACCGAGTAAGCGGCATCGTCTCCCGTACCCCCAATAAATCTCGACCATAAGACATTCAGCTCTGAATTCATTTTTACGATAGTAGCATCAATATTTCCACCATGGAAGGTGTTCAAAACATTCTCACTCTCCAGAAAATCGGATGAAAGGCTATTCGAAGCGATGTAGACATTATCTGCCGAATCGGCAAAAATATCACCTCGTAGCTGATCTCCGTAATTTCTTGCTATTGGACTTTCCTGTTTACCG
>JBCCIX010000162.1:0-8905 GCA_039028075.1 Bacteroidota bacterium
AAATGTCCTGGGTCTTTCACTGGGTATCTCCTGCGGTATTCTGGTGCTGCTCTATCTTCAGTACGATCTCACTTACGACCGGCATCATAAAAACCATAAGAACATCTACCGAATTGTAAACCATTTACAGGCTACCGGAGCGTCTTTTGATGTGTGCACCACTGCTCGGGAGCTGGCTCCACTATTGGCCGGGGACTATCCTGAAATTGAAAATTATGTGCGTTTCGAAGGATTTTACAATCCTATGTTAAAACATATTTCAGATGACGGTCAGGAAACGATGGAATACATTGAACGTGTTTACGAAACGGATTCAAGCGTGCTGTCCGTCTTTTCGCACCAGTTTGTAGAAGGTAATCCGAAAACAGCGTTGCATGCTCCTAATAAGATGGTCATCACCGAAAAAGTGGCACAGCTCTTTTTCGGAAATGAATCAGCCCTTAATAAAGAGATCAGTATCGATGACGGAGAACGCTACGAGGTAACGGGTGTCATTAAAGCTCTTCCGGGAAATACTCATTTAAAATATGATGTCCTGGTATCTCAGTTACCACTTGACCGGGAATGGATACGAGAGGGTCGTGAAGATCCGGTGCGGGTTTCGGAGGGCTTTTGGAACCCTGATACCTATTCCTATCTGGTTTTTAATGAAAACTACAACGCTAGTGAGTTTTACACCCGGTTCCCTCAGATCTATGAGACGTATTACAAAGGCTTTGCAGATAAGATTGATGGGAAAGCGGATTTTGGCTTAGAACCACTGGCAGATATTCATTTTACAAGCAAGAAAGGTGATGATGTGGAGCAGGGCAATATCAACTATACCTACACTTTTGCGGCAATAGGTGTTTTTATCATTATGCTGGCCTGCATTAATTATGTGAATATGGCCACATCAAGGGCGGTCAATCGCGCTACTGAAATAGGCATGAGGAAGGTGCTCGGACATTCAAGAAAGAAACTATTCTTTTCGATCTTATTAGAAGCGTATTTATTGGCTATCATGGCACTTCTGATTGCTATTTTGATCTGTGTTATCGCCATTTATGCTACCCCTTTGGAGGACTGGTTGGGTAAAGAGTTTCAGTTGAATTTCTTCAACAACCCAACCTTATGGCTAGGGTCTTTGGGGCTTACCTTGGCTATCGCCTTGCTCTCTGGATTTTATCCGGCGCTATATCTCCCCTCCATTCCTATTGCAAAAGCGCTGAAAGGTAAGTTTTCCGCCCAAAATAGCGGCCGGCTCCTTCGGAAATCCCTGATCGTCTTTCAATTTATCATTTCCCTATTTGTGATCATTTGTACATACTTAATGGATAGTCAAATCAAGTTTCTACGTGATACGGATCTTGGTTTTCAGAATGAAAATGTAGTGCTCTTGCCTATTCAAGATACGTTGGTCATTAATCAAATGGATGCAATCAAAACAGAGTTTGAAAAACTGCCGGGGGTTGTTCAAACTAGCACGGCCTACGGAGTGCCTGGTAAGGGGGTTGGAGGATCTGTTTTCAGAGTAGAATTACCTGAAGGAGATATGACCCAGCAAACTATAAACACCATCTGGGCGGGGGAGGACTACATTGAAACCATGGGTATAGAACTAATCGCCGGCCGAAATTTTCATAAAGGTTCAGAAGCCGATCGCAACTTAAGGGTCATTGTAAATGAGACTACGGTTAAAGTCATGAATTGGGGCGATAGCGCTTTGGGTAAAAAGTTGAGATTTTTTCACGGTGATCAAGAGGGAGAGGTAATAGGTGTTATGAAGAACTTTAACTACAATTCGCTTCATAACAAAGTAGATCCGTTGTTAATAGGCTTGTCCTATAATTTAGGGGGCTTCCTACATATTAGAGTCCAACCTGAAAATTTAAGAATGACCATGGCTAAAATTGAAGAAATGTGGCGGAAATTCGATCCCAACCATCCGTATCAATACGACTTTTTGGATGAAAATTTCAATGCTCAATACAAAGCAGATGAAACACAACAGCGCCTAGTGGGTATGCTGTCCTATCTATGTATTTTCATTTCAATCCTTGGGCTTGTAGGTCTTGCGGCCTTTACCGCAGGACAAAAAACGAAAGAGATAGGGGTTCGAAAGGCGCTCGGTGCTTCCTCGGGAAGCATTGTTGGTTTATTTTCTAAGGCCTACGTAAAGTTGATTATCATCGCGTTCATTGTAGCTGTTCCTTTGGCTAATTACATCATTTCCGAGTGGCTTACCAGTTTCGCGTACCAGGTTGAAATTAAATGGTATAACTTTATTGTACCCGGGCTTATTGTATTTCTTGTAGCTATGGTCACCGTAAGTTTACAAACGATTAAAGCCGCTAACGCCAATCCGGTAAATGCGCTTAGAAGTGAATGACCAAGCTCATGGAGAAGCAAAGTCTAGAAGTTATCGTACTCCCCGTTAAGCCAGGCCCATAGTCGCTTCACGGGGTTTTTATGCTTTTGTACCTTAACCTTTTCAGATGAGATTTCATGGCTTGTTTCCACTTGCTTTTTCTTTTTCGCTTTCAGGGTTGGCTCGGGTCTAAGCTGAATATTTTCTTTGTAGAACTTCGCCCGGTTTTTCTTTTTCTTCTGTTCTTCCTCTTTTCTTTTCCGGTCTTTCGCTCTCTGCTCCCGTTGTCTTAGCTGCTCCGGTGTTGGAGTTCTTCTAGCCGGCTTTCGTCTTGGATTGCGTTCCTTATGTTTTTTGTGCTTCTCTTTTTCTCTAACTTCCCCGCGAGCCTTCACCACAGGCTCGGGCAAGTCAATTTTTCCAACCACTTTCGGCCCGTCTAATTTGACTTTTTTAACCCTGATTACCTCAATCTCATCTTCTGTCGACGATTCGTTAGCGGCCTCTTCGAACTCATCGGTCGGTGAGGTTAGGGGCTCTTCTAATTTCAGCTCTTCCTCTTCCAGCAAAGTCTCTTCCTGAGGCTCTAATTTGAAAGTAGCTGAAACTTCATCCGGCATGCCAGCTGATTCCTGCACTATCACCTCGTCATTTGTCGCAAAAAGGTTTTTTAGTAATTCCTCATGCTCAACCGTCAGCTTCGTATTTGATTTATTTTCAATCGTATAATTGTGCTCAGCCAAAATGCTAACCAGATGATCCGGTGTGGTGGCAAGTTTTCGGGCAAGCTGAAAAAGTCTCATGTTTAATAGTTTGCTTCAAATATATTATTTATTAAGTACACACCGAGCTGATTTTGTGGGATAAAATCAAAGATAATCCTACTTATGGCAGGTAAGATGATACAAAACAAGTGCAGCCGTTACAAAACCCGCTTTTAACCAAAGTCTAGCTTACTCCCCTTGTATCGAACGGGATAGATATGCTCCCTTTCCAATGGTAGGATGAGGGGTAGAAAATCTAAACGTCCTGATTTCAACCAAACTAGAGTTTTGCAAAAGAACTGTATAAAAAATGATTTTAAACCATTCACCACCGATTTGTCTCGTGAAGGTATGGAAGCGTGCCATGGCCTATACGGATTGAGCCGAACACCATGGACTTTATCCAGCAAGATTGAGGTGTAAGAAAACAGATAAAGCCTTTCGGTCGAAACCGATGCACAGAGGCTTTTGCCTTAGTTTTACCGTTGTGAACTAGGTTTCCAGTTATGATTGTACTACCTTCGCAGAAATCAGAAAAATATCTACCGCTAAATACTTCCTGCCACTTTGATCGTGGTCCCCACGGCATCCGTAAAATAAGAAAAAATGTTTTTTGTTGTAGGCTGTTTGCAGTCCTAGTTTGTTTATGAATACCATCCAAAAGAAAAGAAAGACGAGATATGCTTCTCATGGCGCAAATCCAAGAAGGCGTAATTCCAGGGGAAAAAATAAAAGATCCCGAAAAGAGCTACCCCTTGAGGTAATGAAGTCGCTGAGTATTCAGCCTGAAGAGACCGTAAAGCAAGAAAAGTATGCGGTACATACGAGCTTTAATGATCTTGGCCTCCATGCACCTCTTAAAGCCATACTAAAGCAAAAAGGATATAATCAACCCACTGAAATCCAGGATCGATCTTTTGATTTTATTTCTAAAGGTTCCGATTTTCTAGGGGTTGCACAAACGGGTACCGGAAAAACAGCGGCCTTTTTAATCCCCCTGATTAATAGAATGATTCAAGAAAATTTCAAAGTCTTGATAGTGGTACCTACACGAGAATTGGCGGAACAGATCAATACGGAGTTCAGATCATTGTCACGGGGGTTCAATCTATTCAGTACCTGTTTGATAGGAGGGACCAACGTTAAGCGCAACCTGGACAACCTACGCAAGAAAAATGACTTTATCATAGGTACGCCGGGCCGAATCACTGATATGAGCCAGCGTAAAGCGCTAAAACTACACGAGTTTGAGGTTCTGGTGCTGGATGAGTTTGATCGCTTACTCGATATGGGTTTTTCTAAGGACATAGATGCTTTGGTGGCGGGCATGGTGAATAAGAAACAGACCTTGCTGTTTTCCGCAACCTTAGAAAAAGAGCAAAAGAAAAAGATAGACGCACTGCTTAACGATCCTGAGGTGGTTAAAGTGCATAGTGGAGCTAACACCGCAGCCAATGTTGAGCAGAAGTTCATTACCGTGGGATTGCACCAGGAGAAGTTTGACGTGCTGAATCAGATGTTGCTAAAGTCGGATTTTGATAAAGTGCTAGTATTCGCAGAGACAAAAAGAGCGGTAAACAGACTTTGCAAAAGTTTGAAACAAAATAATATCAGCGCCGATGAAATCCATGGTGATAAAACTCAAAGCTACCGCCAGCAGGCACTAAGGCGCTTTAAAGGAGGAAAAGTCCGGGTCTTGGTAGCTACCGATGTTGCGGCCCGTGGATTAGACATAACAAATGTGACGCATGTGATAAACTATCAGATACCCCAAACCGTTGATAGCTACATACACCGCATCGGGAGGACTGGCAGAGCAGGAAAAAAAGGAAAGGCGTTCACCTTTGTGAATTGAAAGATGAATTTATCGTGGAGTAATCCGCGTTGAAGATTAATAATTATTACAAACAAACAAATGAAAAAAGGAACAGTAAAATTTTTTAATGACACCAAAGGTTTTGGATTTATTAAGCCGGAAGATGGCGGTGATGATGTATTTGTACACTTGAGCGGCCTGGTCGATGAGATCAAAGAGAACGACAATGTACAGTACGAAGTAGAACAAGGCCGAAAAGGCCTTAATGCAGTAAATGTAGAAATAGTAGACTAACTATATATTTTACCGCAATACAAAAGAGGCCGTCTCAAAAGAAGTTGAGGCGGTTTTTTGTTTACTTCTGCTTTGATGTTATTTTTTGTATTCCCTGGTGTATGAAACAAATAAAGAAAATGGAGTTTTGACGCTAAGTAGCTTTTTTGGCCAGATTATGGACTACAGCCAGTAATCCTGCTTCAGTCTTGACCTTCCAAGTCCTCTGAGCACGAACCGTTTAAAACCTCAATTATGCTTCATGGCCTGCAAATGCAGCCTCTATATCCTATGGCCTTTTAGAGCAATGTTGCCAACCCTTCTTTAGAATGGAGATTTACCGCACCTCTTGTTTAAACCTCTTACGGTTGAAATTGATCTCTACGATGCGGTTGTCTTTTCCTTTATGACCAGGGGCACTAAATGAGATACCTGATAGTTTCTGGCCTGGTGTTGTGCATAACTTGCCCAAGTTTTTAATTTTCATTCTCCTATACGTTCTATGGTGTGCTCCACCGGGCAGTATAGTTCGTCCTGGTCTTTATTGTCGTGCAGATTGTCCGCTTTCAAGGAGTCTTCTTTCCATTTCTAGGTTTGCTATTTGTGGAAGTAGAGACGGGGTGCGTAGTTTTTACGGAGGCGTTGACAACCTTTACAGTATCAGTAAAAATGCAAAAGGTACTCCTTCAAATCATGTATAATTTGAGTTTTGATGAGCGTACAACTTGTGCTAATCGGTATAATATTCGATTAGGTTTTGAAATTGACTTTAAAAAGCGAGTGATCATGAAGGAAATGATTGATGGAAGAAAGCTCAGAAAAAGAAACGCGTGCTCGATGCTATTAAAAAGAAATCGGGAACATAAAATAGCTAAACTGTAGTTATTTCAAGGAAAGCCGGGAAAATTCTTCGGGTAATGTGCTTTACATCAAGTCAAAAGGGGGGGTCAGAAATTGCTAGAATCTCTACGGTCAAGAAACCGAAATTGTTATTCAGGTAACCAAAACAACAATTTCGGGGAATCCTATGGTAGGGAGCTTACAATCATTTTCTTCGTTTCTATGGCGTAACGCTAATTTATGAAGACCAGTACAGCATTCCTTTGAATTAAATCGTTCAACTCTTTGGGAAACAAACTTTGATGCTCGCCGCTTACAACTAACTCTTCTAGACTCTCTAGATTTCCCATTTCCGGAGGCAAGCTTGATAAATTTTCATTTTTGTCAAAAGCTAGTAGTCTAAGCTTTTTCAAGGTTCCTATTTCCTTAGGGAGCGTTGTTAATTCATTTCTACCCAAGAAAAGTCTTTCTAACCCAGATACATTTTGAATGGAACTGGGTAGTTCCTTCAACCCTGTGTCAAAAAGCGATAGTGATTTTAGGTTGGTTAACTCAGATACGACTTCAGGATAAGTTGATAATTCATTTCTTCCCGCTCGGAGTACTTCAAGATTACCTTTTAAATCGCGTAGCCTATCCGGTAAAGCAGTCAGACGGTTATCTGTTATATTCAGTTCAAGAAGATTAGTAAGTTCGCCTATTTCTTGCGGTAGTGATGAAATTTCATTTTCACTGAGATCTAATTCCTGCAGACCGGTAAGGGACCTTATCTCGTTTGGAATTTGAGTAAGGCTATTGGCAACTATAATTAATGTATCCAATTCGGTTAGTGCACCTATTTCACGCGGGAGTACATTTATTGCTTTATCCCCTTCAACGATCAGGCTAGTTACACGACCGTTGGTCACTTTAATGCCATTCCAATTGGAAAGATCCTGATCATTGGTATCCCAACCCAGTGTATTGGTTGGGTTTGCCCTATCGATAGCTATAAGGACATCTCTATCACTAAGAGATGCGAGAGTGTTATCTTCATCATCTGAGCAGGAAGATAAGAATAACAAACAAGCGAATGCATAATTTAAGTACTTCATTTTATTTTACTTTTAAGTTGAAAGAGTTGACCAGTTTTACTGTGGATTACTTGCAGAGCGAATTCAAATTTCCTCCAAAAACCTGCACGTCATTCCTATCAATCAATTCGCATAAAGGCTCGGGGAAAGTGATCAACTCATTGTTAAAAACAACATTTAATGTTTTCAGATTGTCCAGGTTTCCTAATTCAGGGGGTAGACTGGTGATCTGGTTACTAGAAACATCAAGTATTTCCAATTTTTTTAGTTTCCCTAGCGCTTCGGGTAAAGCACGGAGTCGAGTAAAGGGTGCCCTAAGCTCTTTCAGGTTAGATAAATTCCCTATTTCCGGGAGTAAGGAATTTAGGATGTTGCTTGTTAAAAATAAGACTTCTAGGTTCTCCAAACCTTCTATAGTTTTGGGCAAGCTCCTTAAACCGCAGAATCCAATATCGAGGTATTTTAGCGATTTAAGATTAGTGATTTCATCAGGTAAGGTAGAGATGTTATTATTCCTTAGCTCAAGTATTTCCAGGTTCGGTAGGCTTAAAATAACTTTTGGAAAACTCTCAAAAGCATTGTTGCAAAGTCTTAAATCTTTGAGATTAGTTAACATGCTTATTTCTGCAGGTAAGTCACTAATATCCATTCGCGCGGCATATAGCTCTTCTAAACTAGCCAATTGACCTATGGCTTGGGGTAAAGACCCAAGCTTGTTCTCGGTAAGTCTTAAGTGTTTTAAATTCTTAAGTGCTCCGATAGTTTCCGGTATTACGCCCAGTTCATTCTCATCTGCGTAAAGTTCTTCCAGGTTATTGAGCTTAGTGATAGATTCAGGAAAATCTATAAATTCATTCAAAGCAATACTTAATATCTTGAGGTTTTGTAAACTACCAAGTGACTGCGGTAATTCTTTAAGCTCATTACGACCAACATAAAGGATAACCAGTTCCGTTAAGTTGCCCATTTCTTCAGGCAAGGTTTTTATTCGATTTGCCGTCAGGTTTAATTCCTTCAGACCCCTCAGTTCCCCTATTTCAGCAGGCAGGTCGGTTAACCCATTACTTCTAATTCGTAAAGTATCTAATTCTAGTAAATCACCGATTTCAGGAGGGAGTACATCAAGATTATCACCTTCTATGTCAATTTTAGTAACTGCGTTGTTCGTAAGTGTAATTCCAAACCATTTGGACAGGTCGGATTCGTTTTGATCCCATCCCAATCGATTACCCGGATTGGCATTGTCTATGGCAATCAGCACATCGCGCGCTGAACGTGATTTAGTAACCGTCACTGTGTACTTTTGGCTGCTGCCGTCAGCTGCCGTAACCGTATAATCTACAGGGTTAGAAAAATCAGTTGCCTCCTTTCCCTTCGGTAAAACTGCCGCTCCCGGAGAAACCTCCACCGTAGGAATTAGAGAAGTTAAGTCGACACGATGGGGTAATTTCACCTTTATCATCTTATTGTCTTCATCAATATCCGCTTCGAAATCCTCATTGAGCGTATTATTATCAGAGACTAAAAAGATAAAGCGCTTTATCACTTTATCGCTGGATTTAGCAATGTTGACGGTAACCACATAGTCCTGCGTACTACCATCCTCTGCGGTTACTTTATAAGTAACTACATTAGTAAAATTGACAGGCGTTTCATTTTCAGGAGTGATCGAAGCTTTTTCAGATATTGTAATTTCTGGTTTTAGTGCGGTAACGTCTGTTCCAAAAGCTACGGTGGTTGTAATTGTGTGTTGATCTTTATCGATCGTAGTTTTTATATCTTCTTGTAA
>JBCCIX010000163.1:0-8881 GCA_039028075.1 Bacteroidota bacterium
AATCAAAAGTTTGATTTAATCTGGGCATTTTCTGTTTTAATACACATGGAAGATGATATACTCGATAAATGTATTCTCTTTGTGAAAGAGCATCTGAAAGCTGGAGGAAGATTTTTTGCTAACGTTAATTTGGGAGAACGACCTGTGGGTAATTGGAGAGGCTTCCCTGTTATGGGTAGAAAACTAAATTTTTATGAAGATTTAGCCGGTAGGCATAAATTATTTGCAAGGAGTCTTGGACAGTTATCATTGTACGAACATTATAGCGGAAATGAGGACCAAGACAAGCAAGAAATGCTTGAATTCCACTTGGACAAATAGGTTTATTCAAATTTTGAAAGTACTACATATTACTAACTGGTATCCAACCAACAAAAAAACAAATAACGCCTTGTGGATAAAGAGACAGATTGAGAGCTTACCCAACAATCAAAAAAATCACATACTTCATTTTGACATACAGTATGGTCGATCGCCTAGTATATACCGAGTAAAATATGAATACCTTAATCAGCTAGAAATCACCTTACCAATAAAATCTTGGTTTTTGATAGAATTAATTTATTTCATTTGGCTTGCAAAAGAGCTGCTTTTCAAAAAGAGGCATAAGTCCTACGACCTAATCAATTTTCACATAGCATATCCCTTGTTAACGTATTGGCATTTACTCAAACCGTTTGTTAAAAAGCCAGTAGTCATTAACGAACACTGGAGTGGATACCACTTTAATTTTGGGGTGAATAAAAAATTGAAACGTATCCAACGTATTTTTAAGCATGGTATTCCCGTTATAGGTGTTTCTAACTCATTGATTAGGGATATAAAGTTATTTTCAAACGCAAACTTTAAGACACACATACTGCCAAATGTGGTAGATACTATCGATTTTTCTCCAGAAAAGGATATAAAAAGGGAAGACTTTTTCTTTATGGTTAGCAACTGGAAATGGCCTAAGAAGCCACTGATCTTGCTACAAGCATTCAAGGCCTTTTTGAAAGATCATAAGAACTTTAGGTTAAAAGTAGGAGGTTTTGGTCCTGATTATGAAAAAATTGAACAGTGGGTTATTCAAAATAAAATGCATGGTAGTGTGGAGTTGCTTGGTGTATTGGATCAAAAGGCTATTGCCCACAATATGATTCATAGTAGAGCTTTTCTGCACTGTTCACGATATGAAACTTTTTCTGTGGTTTGTGCAGAAGCTGTTATCAGCCATACTCCATGTATCGTTTCCGATGTAGGTGGTATTCCTGAGGTAGTCTCACCATCAGAAGGTATACTCATTAAGTCAGAAAGAGTCACTGAATGGGTCAGTGCTATGAAAGCTTGCCTTCAACTCGAATTTCATTTTAAGAATGGGAATGTTTTTTCTAAAAATGCAATAGGGATCAAATATCGTTCGATCTTAGCAGAATGTATCACAGATTTTAACAAACCATAAGTCATTTTAAGATGATACTGTTTCATCATATTCCGAAAACAGCAGGCAGTACTTTTCATAAAATTTTGGACAATGCTTATTCTGCTGATAAAATATTTTCCATTAATGGTTTGGACCCTGAAAAGTCTATACAAGAGTTTGCTTCTCTGGAGCAAGATGAGCGTAATAATTTTGATGTGGTAAAGGGCCATCTAGCAGATAAATTAGAACCTTACATATCTATTAAACCATTAGACAAAATTATCTTTTTAAGAGATCCCATAGAGCACACGATTTCTTCTTTTTTTTATTTAAAAAGAGCCAGTTGGAATAAGTCTTATGAACGCGTTAAAAAAATCCGAAAGTTAGAAGACTTCATTAACTACAGGACAAGAGAAGGTTTAAACGACTTACAACTAAGGCATCTTACAGGCCAAACTGAATTTTTATTAACTGGCATTAAATCGGATCAAACAGTTGATGCAGCTCTACTTGAAAAAGGCAAACAAATTCTATTAGAAGCTCGGTTCGTTTTTTTGACAGACTATTTTGACTATTCAGTACTTACTCTAAAAAAACAGCTTAAATGGAAATATAACCCATGGTATTTAACAAATAATAAAACTAACAATAGACCATCAAAACAAAATTTTAGTGATAATGAAATAGATCTCATTAAATCGTTTAACAGATATGATTTAGAATTATATAAGTACGCTCGCCAATTATTTATGCAAAAATATGATTATAAGAGTGACAAAAGCCTTATGACACAGGTACGTAGATTTAGGAGAATAAATAATCTCAGAAACTTTTTACAACTCAATTCATGAATTATTTAATTTAGACTGGTTCCATCAAATGCTAATAAAAAAAAAATCCTTCTTATCTCTCCGGAGCCTTGGGATCATATTTTTATTTCAAAGCATCATTATGCCACGCATCTGGCGGCTAAGGGTAACACTGTTTATTTTCTAAATCCACCATCAGGTAAGATACCCAGGTTGGAAGCGACGAGTTTTGAAAACCTATCTATTATTAACTACAAAGGTTTTGTAAAAGGGCTGCGCTATCTACCCACATCTATCCAAAAGTATTTGATTAGAGCCAAATTTGCAGAATTACAGAAGCTTTGTGACGTTAAATTTGACGTAGTTTGGTCTTTTGATAATTCCGTATTTTATGACTATTCGGCTTTACCGAAAGATGTTTTGTGCATCTCGCATATTGTAGATTTAAATCAGGACTTTCAATTTGAGCTTGCCTCAAAATCGGCAGATTTATGCTTATGTACTACAAGCCATATTCTGGAGAGACAGAAGAAATATAATGCTAACAGTCATAATATTGGCCACGGTGTTAACCTGAAAGAAGTGGATGTTGGATCTTTTGAGTTGAACGGTTATAATAGGGTTAAATGTGGATATGCGGGTAACCTGGATATCCCCTTTATAGACTGGACATTGGTAAAGAACTTAGTTGAAAAGTTTTCAGGTGTAGATTTTCATTTTGTTGGTAAATGGGAATCTAGAAAGGAGTTCCGTTCATTGTTGTCTAAACCTAACTTTTTCTACTACGGCCAACTGCATGCTAATAACCTACAATCATTTTACAATGCGGTAGATATATTATTACTTACTTATTTATATCAACACTTTCCCCAGCAGCTAGCAAATCCACATAAGATGATGGAATATTTGGCATCAGGAAGACTTGTAGTAGCCACCTGGACTTCAGAGTATGAAGAGTTACATAATAATGAGCTAATAGTTATGTCGAAACTAAAAGATGTTTTTTTTAGGGACTTTAAAAATGTTGTAGATGATCTCAGTTTTTGGAATTCCGATCAAAAATTTAAATCTAGAAGATTATTCGCCGAAAATAATTCTTATAAAATTCAAATTGAAAGGATTGAGAAGTTGATCGAGGATGTGGTTTAAAATCCTTACAAATTTTGACACCTAAGAGTTAGTGATAAATATTTATTCTTTATTTCGCTGGTTACAGGTAGATCTATGGTTTTTATTAAATAAATGAGATATTTAACTTCATACTATAAGGTCCAAAAGTTCATCTCTATTTTCAAGAGAAGATATGAGCGTCTAATTCCCTATAAAGGATCTAAGAAATATCTGGATTTAGGGTGTGGGAATAATATTTCCAAAGATTTTATCAATGTAGACTATATCTGGATGCCAGGGGTTGATATTTGCATGGACATTGCTAAACATAACTTACCGTTAAAATCTAATTCAATTGAAGGTATTTTTAGTGAACATTGTATTGAGCATTTACCTTACGATGAAATGGACAGAATTTTTAAAGAATTTCACCGAATACTTAAAAGGGGCTCCTTAGTGAGAATTATTGTTCCCGATGGTGAAATCTATCTGAATGCTTACGTTAAAAAGGTTAATGGCGGTATCAATGAAATCCCCTATTATGAAAATTCTAGAACAGCTATGGAACGGATCAATGGCATTTTTCGCAATCATGGTCATTTATTTATCTATGATTTCGAGACATTAAAGTTATTGTTAGAAGAGGCTGGATTTAAGCAGATAGAAAAACGATTATATTTAGAGGGTAGGAATCCATTTTTATTAAAGGATTCTGAATGGCGTAAAGTGGAGTCTTTGTACGTTGAGGCTGAAAAGTAATTGATGCACTCACTACATAATATGGAGTAAACGCACAATCAAGGATTCACTAAATAAAACTAACCTGTTGGCTCGAATACCTTCTCTAGTATCTATAATCACTCCTTTTTTTAATGCAGAGCAATATTTGCACGAGGCAGTAGAATCCGTTGTAAGTCAGTCCTACGCGAACTGGGAGCTATTATTGATAAATGACGGGAGTACCGATAGGTCTGCGGCTGTGGCCAAATCCTTTAAGAATTTTCGGATACGGTACTTTGAAAAACCAAACGGCGGAGTGAGTTCGGCACGTAATATTGGTCTAAAGAAAATGCGAGGAGATTATTTTTGTTTTTTAGATGCTGATGATACTATGCCACCCCAGAGCCTAGAGTCAAGGATAAAATTGTTCTATCAAAATCCAAACTTAGAGTTTGTAGACGGCGTTGTGAATGGTTTTGACTCCGAAATGAATCGACTTAAGCATACTTGGTGCCCCAAATTTGTTGGAAACCCATTAGCCGATTTGATAAGACTATCAGGAAATTCTTTTTTTGGCCCCACATGGATGATCAAAAAATTGAACAATAGATCCTATTGGTTTAAACCCGAGTTGACGCATGGAGAAGATTTGTTATTTTACATACAATTAGCAAGTCACGGAGGTGAGTACAATTACACTCGCGAAGTGGTTCTTAATTATAGAGACAACCCCCAATCTGCCATGAAAAATTTGGTAGGTCTGGAGCGAGGGTATAGAAGGTTAGATGTTGAAATAAGTAAGTTGACTTCAAACGTTTACTCTAAAATTTTTTTCAGCTTAAAGTGGCGCAAAATAATGTTTTTGTCATACTTACATACGAAAAAGTATCGATCTGCCTTTCGGGTAGTTTATTCTTGAGAGGTCGTTCTATTTTAGTTTTATATTAGCTGACCTCTGCACTCGCTAGCTTTAACCTGAAAAAATGGCTTCTTTGAATATACTCTACATTGGTTATTGGTCAGCACTTGACGGCCTTAGCGAAGCTACAATCTACCCCCACTTAAAAGTACTTTCGGAGTTCGAAAACGTAAACAAAATTTTTTATGTCAGCATTGAGCGAAGCAAGCAGAAAGTAAAATTTAATATTAGTACAGGCAAAATCAGTCATATCCCTTATCATTCACCACCTAGATCTTTTTTCTTAGATAAGGTTGAAGACTTTACAAAGCTTCCTAAATTCTTAACGCGGCTATGCCGTCAACTGAAGATCGACAAGATAATTTGTCGCTCATCGTCGGCAGGTGGTATTGGTTTCCTGGTTTGGAAAAGGACAAATATTCCGTATTACGTAGAGTCCTTTGAGCCGCATGCGGCTTACATGAGAGAAAGCAAGGTCTGGAGTAAATGGGGTCTAAGATATTGGGTTCAAATATATTTTGAAAAAGCTCAAAAGAAGACCGCTACCAAATTGATAGCTGTTTCTAACGGGTATAAACGTTATTTGATTCATCAAGAAAAAGTTAAAGTTTGTATTGAAGTACTTCCATGCACTGTTGACTTAGACAAATTTAGTTTTAAGAGCTCCAAAAGGAATAAAGTTAGGAGTAACCTTGATATTGCTAAGGATGCCCTAGTCGGGATTTACGTGGGTAAGTTTGGAGGTATCTATTACGAAAAAGAAGCGTGGGTTTTTTTTGCGCAATGCTTCGCAGAACTACCAGAATTTACCTTATTGCTTATAACTACGGATGAACCAGTAAAACTGATCAATAAATTGAATGAGTATCATCTTCCTATGAATCGGATCATAATTGATAAAGTAGCTCACGATTTGGTGCCAGCCTATCTAAGTGCTGCAGATATAGCATTCAACCTTCATAAAACAGGGCAATGGTCATTTGCACTTTCGCCCATTAAAAATGGTGAATATTGGGCTAATGGTTTACCCATTGTGATAAGTCGGAATATTGGGGATGATTCATCCTTTATTTATAAATCAAGAACTGGTGGTAAGGTTGTAAATTTTGGTCAAGAGCTTAAAACATCTATAAGAGAACTTAGAAAACTTAAGAGCTATTCTACGGCTTCAAGAAAAAAAAATGACTGTACAAGATTAGCGAGGATGCATAGAACTAGGACGTTAGTAGAAATGGTGTATTCCAAAATCCTTTGGTAAGAACCCTAAGTCATGTTTTTCATTACTCACTAATTGAATTGTAAAAGCTATAAATAAATAATGGAGTGATTACTTTACCCTTCTCTTCAGTATTAAAATCAATGTTGTTTGCTAAGGGTAATGTAAGTGAGTGGTGCGTCTACTTTTGTTTAGTGAGTATTCCTTTATCATCTCAAGCACAGTCTCCGTCGGCAAACTTCGATGTACCGGTATCCGCCTGTATCAATCAACAAATTGAGCTTGAAAATACTTCTAGTGATGCATCAATATATCATTGGGATTTTTGCCCGGAAGATTTCGTTTCTGAACCTACGATAGTCACAGATATAGCTGCTCCCTTTTCCAGTGCAAGGGGCTTAAAAATGGTTGTGAATGAAGCTGAATATTTTGGTTTTGTTTTACATCAGTCATCACTTTATCGGCTCGAATTTGGCACTTCACCAGAAAATACTCCTGCTGTAGTAGATCTGGGTGATCTGGGTGTGCTGAGTAATGCAGAAGGTATCGATATTGTTCAAGAAGGTTCTAATTGGATAGGTTTCACGGGTTTTGGTGCAACTTCGAATGGAGGTAATGTTTATAAATTAATTTGGCAAGATATTGAAGATGACCCTTCGGCATTCAGTTTGGGTAATTTTGGTAACAATGGAAGAATAAGAGGCTTAAGTATTATCTCAGATGAGAATCAAAAGGCCTTAGTATTGATCAACAACAACAAACTGACAAGGATTGATTTTAGAGATTCTTTTTTAAATGTGATAGAACCAGAAAATGTTTTTGACAGTGGCGTGTTAAATGATGTTTCAAACCCAATAGACATAGCTACGGTGAAAAGTGGTACTGACTGGTATGCAGCCATTGCCTCTGTAAACAATAAGGCCTTACCAGTTTTTAACCTGGGTTCTAATGTCTTGTTGAATGAACCTACCCATGTCAATACAACTTTTTTTCCTGATTTGGGAGTATTTTTAAAGCTAGAATTAGTTATGGAAGGAGCTAATTTTTACGGTCTCTTGAGCATTAACAACCAACCCGTGAAACTGATGGACTTTAAAGGTTTAGAAGTGACTGATGTTACAGAAGAAATAACCTTAGACGACACACCGGTTGCATATGGATTACACGCTCTTAAGCTTGAAAGTCGAAACTACGTTTTTGGGGCTAGGACAAATTTAAGTAGAATGTTATTCGAAGCTGATTGTGCAAACTCCGGCGATTTTTCTGTGTTGGCCGAACCAGAAATAACCTACTTTGAGGAAGGAAACTATCCAATTACGCTGACAGCATTTAGCGCTACAGGCGATTCTGACGTAATTACTAAGAGCATTGTTGTAAGCCCGGAAATGGCACCCCCTATTGCTTATACCATTCAAAACATCTGCCAATCCTCACCTATCCAATTTTCCAACGAATCCACATCGTCTGGACTAACCTACTCCTGGGATTTTGGAGACACGTCCAACTCCACAGAAGCAGATCCTTCTCACAGCTATGCCGCAGCGGGGGAATACGAAGTGACCCTTGAGGTGTCAGATGGAACCTGTGAAAACTTTACTCGACAGACAATAACAATTTATGATGAACCTGTTCCCAATTTCAGCATGCCTACGAGTTTGATCTGCAGCAACCAAATATTAAGCATTACAAATAATACTACGGGAGATTTCGGGGGTAATGAGTCCTGGGAGTGGCAGATAGACGGAGCAACAGTCTCAACGGACAGAGATTTAGATTTTACTTTTCTGGATGGGGGTATGAAAGAGGTGAAACTCATAGCCTCTATACCGGGTTGCTCAGCAGAGTATTTTGAAAATATAACTGTCGAAGAGGGTCCTGTGCCATTTTTTACCGTGGATAATTCGTGCTTGGGCACCTTGTTGGAATTTGATAATACGTCCACCGGTCAAATTGATACTTACCTCTGGGACTTTGATAATGGATTTACATCGAGTCTAATTAACCCTTCTTTCGAATATTCAGCCCCAGGATCCTACAATGTGTCACTCACCGTTGAAAATGCGGTAGGCTGTATTACCACCTTTGAAAATACTTTGGAAGTCTTCGCTTTGCCAGAAGTTCAATTTAACAATGATCTTAGTTGCGAGCAAAACATCACCCAATTCAATGATCTTTCCACTGTGCAAGGTGCCAACATCCAACAATGGCAATGGGATTTCGGTGATCCTGATTCTGGTGATAACACTTCATCTGACCAAGACCCTACCCATACTTTTTCAAGATCTGGAGCCTTTGAGGTCAAACTGGTCACTACATCCGTTTTTGGTTGTAGGGATTCTCTCACTCAGATAGTGAATGTTTTAGCCTCTCCACGAGCAGACTTTACTTTTGAAGGAGCTTGTATCGGAGAACCTGTGCAATTTCAGGACACGTCTATTCCGGTTGAAGGGCAGTCCATTACCACTTATGAATGGGATATTGACGGTGATTTCAGCAACCAACGGGATCCGGTTGTCACTTTGGGAGGTGCCGGTGACTATGAAGTTACACTATTTGCTACTTCTGAGAATTTATGTTTGGGAAGTATTACCCGAACTATTTCAATAGCGCAGAATCCGGTATTTAACATAGGAGTAGAGGATAATTGTGAGAATGAGCCCGTTAAGTTTTATGATTTGACCGAGACCAATGGTGATGCTATTTCG
>JBCCIX010000164.1:0-8872 GCA_039028075.1 Bacteroidota bacterium
CTTTTTTTAGCCTGAAAGCAAAATTTTTTGAATGATCGTCACAGTTTTTAGCGAGTACGTTAAAAACCATTCTTCGAAATAATTCCTCTGCGGCTGGATAAGGAAGCCTGAGTTCCCTCATGGTCTGAAAAAGTTGTTCATAGCTGTAGCTGGTAACTTCATTGAAGTCAAAATGATCTATAGCGCACCAGGTTTGAATATGATGTTTAAAATTGTCTTCGCGGTCAAAACGTTGAGTCATGAAATGCGCCCTTCCATTCTCTTCATGAAGCCTGCACGGCATCATTTTAATCCCGCATTCCCTGGCCATTTTAAAATAAGCATACTCAATCCTGCCATATCCTGTACTTTCACCAAACTGTTCTTCACTGACGCCATCAAGTTTTATGATCCAATGGTTGTAACCTTTTGGCACCCTGGTTTGACCTGACCGGACATCGCCTGTTATTTCATTGTAAGCGATCAAAGCCTTTGGCCTAGCACCTCCTGCGGATGTTCCGATCTTCATAATCTCATTAATAGCTTGCTCCTCGTGTTTTTCTAAGTCAGCGCTAAAATCGCTTCTAGCCGATAGCATTTTCCTGGCGACTTCGACCAGGCTATCAATTTCTACATTAAAAGTATTTTTGTCTCGACCAAAGGTAGCGGGTTCAAATTCTAAGGCTCCCATACCGCGGGTACCTATAAAACATAGTTGTTCCACAGGATTCATACTGTCCCTGGGTCGTCCATTTTTAGCTAACCAAGCGCCGATAAGTCTATTCCCGTATCTATCTGGTAATACGTCTGCCAAAAGTCCGGGAAGACCTTTGTATGTATCGTATTCACTATCTTTTGACCTTCTTAGATCAGGAAATGAAAAAATCCTCTGACCTGATGACAACGGTATTTTTAGTGGTGCTAACTCCCATGCTTTTCTAATAAATTCAGGATCGTACTCAAAACTCCCAAGTTTCAATTCATCGTTCCAGGCTACAGCGCCTACTTCTTCATCCCATATTTTGATGATAGCCGTATTTACCATTCTTTTCCTTGATCACCTGCTTTCCGATCAGGTCGAGCCCTCTGTCTTTTTTCACGTTCCAGCTTGGCTAACAGTAAAGGACTCGGCTGTAATACGACTTGAAAATTATCCATAATATGCAGCAGCTCCAATGCACGAAGCACCTGAATTAAGGTAGGAACAGTAACCGCCTCACCTTTTTCTAATAGACTTAACGTAGACCGGCTAATACCTGCCCGATCCGCTATCTCACTTTGAGTTTTATTCTGGTCCAAACGATGCTTCCTTACATATGAGCCTATCGTCTCACTCAAAGCCCTATCGCTCATTGAATACCAATTCTTGTATGACATGTCATTCAATGTATTATTGATAATTATATAATGTATATGATATCATACAAATATATTTTAATCGGAATTAACATGTATTATGTATCATACATAATACTCAATAAATTTAATTAGTGAATGATATACCATTCACAAAATATTTTTAGATTAAATGAATGCAGATTTTTGTGTATCAGGACTTAATCCTGTACGCATGATGCACACTAGCATTGATCTCGTACCCTACAAGCAAAACTATTGTCAAAATAAACTGCCATACCATAAGGGCAATCAACACACCGATTGAACCATACAACTTATTGTAGCTCGCGAAATTGGCAACGTAATAAGAGAATCCGTACGAAACGGCCAGGCATAAAATCGTGGAGATCAATGAACCTACGGAGAAAAATCGCCAGTTATAATGGACGGAAGGGCCGAAATAGTAAATGAAAGAAATGGCCAAAAAGAACACAATAAAAATGACCAGGAATCGCACGATGAAAAACAGATAGTAAATGTAGTTTTCGATATTTACCCATTCTATCTGATTCACGGAGTCAATGACAAAATTCCCGATTACCAATAAAATGATGGCCAGAATAAGTACCACTGCTAACATTAAAGTCAGACCGGTAGCGACTAGTCGCATCTTAAAATAGCCTCGTTTTTCAATGGTTTTATAGCAGGCATTAAAAGCTTTCATCAGCGAAAGCATGCCGTTAGTAGCCAGAAAAAGCGAGAAAACTGCGCCAAAGGTCAAAAGTCCGCCGCGTTGATTGCTGATAATATCCTCAATTGTATTTTTTGTAACCTCGTACATATTCTGAGGCATAAACTCACCTATAAATTGCAGTATGGTGGTTCTACTTACACTTGGTATCCACTCATGAATGTATGGTGTCAACGTGAAGAGAAAAATAACAGCTGGAAAAATGGCCAGCGTAAAGTTATAGGCTACCGATTCTGCTCGTTCAATAATCTCGTCTTTGGTGATCTTTTCGATAAATACCCGGATGATCTCATACAGGCTAAGGTCTTCATACCGCTTGAATTTGATCGCTTTCAGTAGGGTAACCAGGCTTTTATACACCTCTGAGTTCAATATGTATGCGGTCAGCCGCTCTTTCATTTTCTAAAATAGGGCGATAAAATTTTCTCCATAGGTACCGGCATCGGACATGGCCGTTTTGATTCCATATTTACAAATACCAGCAATGTCTCGCCGGTATGGATCAGGCTGCCTTCCTGGTTGTGAATCTCATAATGAAAAGTAATGCGAACTCCAGGCTTTTGTTTGACGGTAGTGGTTACGGTCAATAGCTCGTCATACCGGGCCGGGGCAAGGTACTTTGAGTGATTTTCAAGCACTGGCATCATCACACCACTGGCTTCCAGCTCGCGATAGGTTAAACCCAAGTCTCTCAAGGCTTCTACCCTAGCCGCCTCGTAATAAGCCGCATAGTTACCGTAATACACGTAACCCATTTGGTCCGTTTCGGCATACCTGACCCGAATTTGAAATTTATGCTGATACATTAGCGGGCGTTCATTCGTGCTTTACGCTGTTCGATAGACAACTGACGCTGATATTTCCTGGCGTTAATCGTATGATCCCGGATATTAGTGGCGAAGTAGTGATACCCTGAGAAATCTTCTTTAGCACACATATAGATGTAATTATGCTTTTCGTGATTCAGAACGGCATCAATGCTGTGTATCGTAGGCATATTGATCGGCCCGGGAGGTAAGCCCCTGTATTTGTAGGTATTGTAGGGTGATTCTATTTCCTTATGAATATTCAGCACTCTTTTCAAAGAAAAATCCCCGGAAGCAAAGACGAGAGTAGGGTCCGCTTGGAGGGCTATCCTTTTATCTAATCGGTTTTTATAAAGACCCGCAATGATCTTACTTTCTTCTTTTTTGATGCTTTCAGCCTGTACAATGGAGGCCAACACCGCTACTTCTTTCAGGTTCATTCCTAACGATTTAGCCTTCGCCTTTCGGTTGTCGTTCCAAAAATGATCATATTCCTTTAACATACGTTCCATCAGCTGATTACCAGTGATGTCATAATACACCTGGTAAGTATTAGGAATAAACATACTGATCACATTTTGAGCGGTAAATCCTCTGTTATTAGTAGCGATAAACTCCCGTAAAGCATTGTCGAATTGCACCGGGGTAAGCGCTATTCCGGCGGTAATCTTTTCGGCCAGGTCCTCGACCAGGCGTACGTTATTAAACGTAATATTTACGGGTTGTTGCTGACCAATTCTGAGCATTCGGATAACCTCTACATTGGTCATGTCTTTCTTTAGAAGATAGCGCCCTGGTTTCACAGAGGTATCGTAATCCATCATGCGGGCCAAAAAGCTAAACGATACCAGGTCTTGTACGTAGTCATTATCATGTAGCTTGGCCTGCAGCGATTTAAAAGTTTCGTCCGGCTCAATCAATAAGACCGCATCCTCCTTATCCACCAAAAAGTTTGGCGCATACACGATCTGGTATCCGTAAAAAGCGAAAGAAGACAACAGCATCGTAAAGACCAATAATAAAACCAATAATACTTTTCTGTTTCCCATTTCTTCAATCTTCAACCGCAAAGGTAGTCTATACCGTCAAATTAATTGAAATGTAACCCTCCGCTTAAACTACCTTGCCTAGGCTTTTTTATCTAGCTTTGAACATGCCCGCAGAATTGATCAAATTATACGAGGAGAACCCACAACGGTCTAAAATTGAGCACATTGTTCAGGTATTAAAAAGTGGTGGTATTATCATCTACCCTACGGATACTATTTATGGTTTGGGTTGCGATCTCTTTAATCGAAAAGCTGTGGATAAAGTGTGCAGGATCAAGGGTATTAAACCGAAAAACTTCAACTTGTCCTTTATCTGTAGTGATATCAGCGAGATTGCCGAATACGTTAAACGCATTGATAACAGCACGTTTAAAGTCCTTAAAAAAACCTTACCGGGTCCGTTTACTTTCATTCTACAGTCGAGCAGCCGGGTACCTAAGATCTTAAATACGAATAAGAAGACGGTCGGCGTCAGGATCCCAAAAAATAATATTCCCTTGCAAATCGTACAACACCTTGGCAACCCTATGGTGACTTCATCGATCAAAGACGATGACGAGATTTTAGAATATACCACCGATCCGGAGGTCATTTTTGAAGACCTTAAAAACGAAGTAGACATTGTTATTGACGGTGGTATCGGTGGCAACGTGCCGTCCACAGTCGTCGATTGTACGTCAGCGGAAATCGAGGTGGTGCGTGAAGGCCTCGGCGACATCTATGAATTCATCTGAAACCCCAATACTCATAGAGCTTCATTATTTGCCAAGTCTTGAATTTTTCACGCGACTGGTCAGAGGCAATTCCGTGGTATTGGAAGCCCAGGAAAACTATGTGAAACAAAGCTTTAGAAACCGTTGCTACATAGCGGATGCTAATGGCACCTTACCATTGACTGTACCTGTCATCGGCGGTCGAAAAAAGATTCAGATCAGAGAGGTCAGGATCGATCACAATCAGCACTGGAAAAACGTTCACTTAAGGGCGCTAAGATCAGCCTATGGACGCGCTCCTTTTTTCGAGTTCTATTTCGACTATTTCGGTGATGTTCTCCAAAAAAGGGAAAAGTACTTGTTTGATTTTAACCTCGCTTTACTGACAGTATGTCTGCAAAGCCTGGGTTTGACAAATTCGATTTCTTTGTCGGAAACGTACCTTCGGGAGACTGAGGGTATTTTTTTGGATCAGCGGAATCTAATTGCTCCAAAATCGGATTTTACGAATCGGACTTTTTATCAGCCTGTGAGCTACGTTCAGGTGTTTGGCAAAGACTTTGCACCAAACTTGAGCATTGTTGATTTGATCATGAACGAGGGACCAAATTCTCTCACCGTTTTGAAGGCATCCGCGCTTTGAAATGAACATTTAAAATAGGTTCGTCGTTGTTTAAATCAAGAATAATTACCGTTGAGGTTGATGGTAATTCTTTTTAATAAATCAGTAGATTTACAATACATACATATCAATTGCTACATTATGGAAGCAAAATTTTCAAACAGAGTCAAAGAGGTTATCTCGTTGAGTAGAGAGGAGGCTCTTAGACTTGGGCATGATTATATAGGCACTGAACACTTACTGTTAGGAATGATACGCGAGGGTGAAGGTGTGGCAGTCAGCCTATTAAAAAAATTAGGTATTTCATTAGAGGAGCTGCGTGGGTCAGTGGAGAAAGTGTCGAAGGGTACTGCATCTCATGATGTGAAGAATTTAGCGAATATCCCTTTGACCAGGCAATCAGAGAAAGTGCTTAAGATCACCTATCTGGAAGCCAAAATTTTTAAAAGCCAGCTTATTGGTACGGAACATTTACTGCTATCCATTTTAAGGGACGAAGACAATATTGCGACACAGATTTTAGAGAAATTCGATGTGAACTATGACGTAGTTAAGGAACTGCTTGAATATCAAACCGAAAACCCGATGGCTTCTTCCGATACGGATGATCCGGACGAAGACTCTTCCAAATTATTTGGAAGTACGCCGGGAGGATCTGGTGGAAGCAAGGAGAAGAAAGGTTCCGAAAAATCCAGAACTCCGGTATTGGATAACTTTGGCAGGGACCTTACCAAACTGGCCGAAGACGATAAACTCGATCCGATTGTCGGTCGTGAAAAAGAGATAGAGCGCGTCGCCCAAATCTTGAGTAGAAGGAAGAAAAATAACCCCATCCTTATTGGTGAACCTGGGGTGGGAAAAACGGCTATAGCCGAGGGGTTAGCACTCAGGATTGTACAAAAGAAGGTTAGTCGTGTTCTTTTCGGCAAGCGAGTAGTTACCCTTGATCTAGCCTCATTAGTGGCGGGCACTAAGTACCGCGGCCAGTTCGAAGAGCGAATGAAAGCGGTAATGAACGAACTGGAAAAATCCCCTGAGGTAATATTATTTATCGATGAACTCCACACCATAGTGGGTGCCGGAGGCGCCTCGGGATCGTTGGACGCTTCAAATATGTTCAAGCCCGCCTTGGCGAGAGGAGAAATTCAATGCATCGGTGCCACTACCTTAGACGAATACCGGCAGTATATTGAAAAAGACGGCGCCTTGGCCAGACGTTTCCAAATGGTAATGGTAGATGCCACGTCACCTGAAGAAACCATCCAAATACTGGATAATATCAAAGAAAAGTACGAAGAACATCATCATGTGAATTACACGGCTGAGGCGATTGATGCCTGCGTCAAACTTTCAGACCGCTACATAAGTGATCGGTTTCTACCTGATAAGGCTATTGATGTATTGGATGAAGCAGGCGCACGAGTTCATATCAACAATATTCACGTCCCCGACGAGATCGTGAGACTGGAAGCGGCTATCGAAGACATAAAGGAAGAGAAAAACCAAGTCGTAAAAAGCCAGAAGTATGAGGAGGCCGCTCAATTAAGAGATAAAGAGAAAAAGCTGCTCGAGCAACTCGAAATGGCCAAAGTAAATTGGGAAGAAGAGACGAAAAGCAAGAGATACAAGGTAGATGAGGACAACGTGGCCGATGTGATTGCGATGATGACGGGTATCCCCACAAAGCGAATCGCTCAGAAAGAGAGCAACAAGCTGTTGGGTATGAACGAAGAATTAAGCGGCAAAGTCATTGGTCAAGATGAAGCGATAGTTAAGTTAACGAAGGCCATTCAAAGGACCAGAGTAGGTTTAAAAGATCCCAAGAAACCAATCGGTTCGTTTATTTTCCTAGGTCCTACCGGTGTGGGTAAAACGGAATTAGCTAAGGTACTTTCTACTTATCTTTTCGATAAAGATGATTCACTTGTACGTATCGATATGAGTGAGTACATGGAGAAATTTTCCGTATCACGACTCGTAGGAGCTCCTCCGGGATATGTGGGATACGAGGAAGGCGGCCAGCTCACGGAGAAAGTGAGAAGAAAACCATATAGCGTGGTATTGCTCGACGAGATCGAAAAAGCGCACCCAGATGTATTCAACCTATTGCTTCAGGTGCTTGACGACGGTATTTTAACCGATGGATTGGGACGCAGAGTCGATTTTAGAAATACCATTATCATCATGACCTCTAACATTGGAGTTCGAGACCTAAAGGATTTTGGAGCGGGTATCGGGTTCTCTACTCAGGCAAGGATGAGTAGCGAAGACGAAATCATGAAGTCTACCATCCAAAGCGCTTTAAAGAAGGCATTCAGCCCTGAGTTCTTGAACAGGCTGGACGACGTAATTGTGTTTAACTCACTACAAAGGGAGCACATTCACAAAATCATTGATATTTCTTTAAGTAAGCTATTCGAGCGAATCAACGCGCTGGGTTATAAAATAGAGCTTACCGAGAAAGCTAAAGACTTCTTATCGGAAAAAGGCTACGATCCGCAGTACGGAGCTAGGCCTTTGAACCGTGCTATACAGAAGTACTTGGAAGATCCGGTGGCGGAGGAGATCCTCAAAGGCGACGGAGAGGAAGGTTCAGTCATTCTTGCCGACCATGACGGAAAAAGTGAAGAACTGACGCTGAAAATGAAAAAACCTGGTAAGAAGACCCAGAAAAAAGAAGGGGAATAGTCAAATAAGGATTCCTCCAAAGAGTAGAACACTGATATTTCATGTTATTCTGAGCGGTTTGGTGTGTAGCCGCTTTGGACTATTGACTATTGTGCCAAAGCTTTAATGTCGGCATTCGGAGGCAGGCCTAGTAAGGGTTTTACCCAGCTTTTGAAATAGCCACTCTAGACTTAGTTAACGTGGAGTTATAATTCAGGCTGCTATACCGGAAAAATCAGCTTTAGCTTTTAGAAAGCTTATTTTGTCACGCGTCTCTTTATAGCTGTTCGGGAGATTGCGGACATTTTTCTTGCCAATAGGATATAATAGAAAGAAAAATTCCGCAATGACGGAGAACAAAGAGGTTTTTATATCGAAACCCAGGTTAGTAATATCTTTCGTACACTGGATGACTTTCTTTTCGATATTGGTCTTTTTTATTGGCAGTACTTACTCAGCAGCTTCCCTTTGAGTCTTGGATTGAGTTTTTCAGCCACCTTAAAGTCTTTACACGCCTTAGCCGTTTTACCGAATTCTAAAAGCGTTTTACCTCTTCTCACAAATATATCGCTGTTTTTTGCACCGAGCTCAATCGCCCGATTAAAATCTTTCAGTGCATTACTATGGGCGCTGAGTCTTTGGTGTATAATGCCACGATTAAAATAAGCTTGTTGAAAATCATCGCTATTCTCAATGACGTAATTCATATCCTGTAGCGCTCCTCTATTATTGCGGAGCTGAGAACGCGCTATGGAACGATTATAATGCGCATTCACATGTTTTGGTCGCATTTTGAGGGCTTGATTTAGATCTGAAAGTGCTTTGTAATAATTTTGATCTTTTAGATAAACTCTTCCACGCCCATAATAGGCCTCAAAGTTTCCTTTAGGCTTTAACTTTAACGCTTCTGAGTAATCAATAATAGCGCCCTCCAAATAGTAATCATC
>JBCCIX010000165.1:0-8815 GCA_039028075.1 Bacteroidota bacterium
TCGACTTGTATTGATGGGGCTGTTTTCTCGACCAAATACATAAACCTGAATAGCCCAATTCGTTCTTTCCAAGAACTTGACGCACTTTTTTTCGCGCTCTCGCAAAGAAAGGCTGCAAGCCAAGTTGGGCTGAAAGGTAAGCTGCCGAACTTCGCTTAAAATCTTCCGACTCGTAAACTTCCTGGCCCAAAAGCAGATCATAAGAATAGTTGGAAAGACCCTCTGCCATTAAACGCAAGCGTCTATCATATTCCCCTTCACATTTCCACATGTTCAATGAAACCAGTGACAATTGCATAACCGAAAGCTATAGAAGCTAAAAGAGCTTTCCGTTAGGACTTGATTAGTCCCTGATTAAAGATTTCCGGATGTATAAGTAACTAATTAACTGTATACGTTCACCAGGCGATGAAAAATGATTCCGGCATAATTTCAGAAGAAAAGCAGGTACTGAACCGGTACAGATAAGTGTAAAAGGCTTACATCGCTTTAATACTATTTTAAATAACTAACAATATGGGTCTAATAACGCGACCGTAGCTTGGTACTAAACTTACTTTAAAACTATATTACAATGAAACCAATTTTTACTGCATTGTTAGTTACCTTGATCACGGCTGGCTTGAGCTATGCACAGAAAGGGACATTAACGGGATCTATCGTTGATGCCACCGGGCCTTTACCTGGTGTTTCCGTCTATTTAAAAGAAACCACAGTGGGCGGCATTACCGACCAGAATGGTAAATTCATTATCAGCAACCTACCTACCGGTGAACAGACCATAGTCATCAGTTTTGTAGGGTACGAAATTCTTGAAAAGAAAACGGTTATTTCAGCAGGAGCTAACTCATTAGGTACAGTCTCACTGTCTGAGTCTTCTACTGAGTTGGAGGAAATAGTAATTACGAGCACATTAAGACAAGGCCAGATGAAAGCCCTGAATATTCAAAAAACTGCTCCTAATATTATGTCGGTACTGGCCTCAGATGCTATTGGTAAACTGCCAGATAGAAATGCTGCCGAAGCGGTTCAAAGAATTTCCGGAGTGGCCATTGAAAGGGATCAGGGGGAAGGTCGTTTTGTATTGGTAAGAGGAACACCTATCCAGTGGAGCTCAACCTTGGTTAATGGAGACCGTATGCCATCTACAAGGTCTGGGGATCGCGGAGTGCCGTTAGACATCTTTCCGTCAGAACTTATTCAGTATGTACAGTTGTCCAAAGCCATAACTCCCGACATGGAAGGCGATGCTATTGGCGGTTCTGTCAATTTTATTACACGTACTTCACCCCAGGAGCGGATGTTCAATGCCTCTTTTGCAGGGGGTTATCACGGTCAGTCTACCTCTCGGATTCTTAATGGGTCTTTAATTTATGGTGACCGTATTCTTGATGATAAGCTTGGTTTTATATTCTCAGCGGCTACATGGAACAGAGATTGGGGGTCAGACAACTACGAAGTGGTATACAATACCTCTGAAGATGAGAAGTTTGCTATGAATGAATTACAGTTGAGAGACTACGTAGGAAATAGAACGACATGGGGATTTAACGGAGGTCTTGATTATGAGTTTAGCCCCACGAGCAAGGTTTTTCTCAAAGGCATCTGGACAGATTTCCTAGATGATGAAGAAAGACGCAGAACACGATTTAGGTTTGACAACGGTCGGATTGAACATGCTTTCACCCACACTTTATATCATTCCCGGTTTCGTGGAGCCGAGCTTGGCGGTGAGCAAAAACTGTCGGACCGATTGAAGGTAGATTGGAAAGTATCAAGTTACGCTACGCGATTTTGGTATGATATAGCCGGAGACGGAAGACCAGGCTTGTTTGACGGGGCTCCACCGGAGACCAGTGAAGACAGAGGCTATTACTTTTCTACTTTTAGACAAAGCGATGTAATTTTTGACGGACTATCATCTGATGGCAACAAATACTTTGCTTTTGACTCACCTGATGGTGTAGGTGTTACAGATCCCGAAAACATCCAACCCAATATTAGCCCCTCTACACCAATGACCACAGAAAGTGCCCGGTTGTTGAATGCGACTGCCTCCGGTCGATGGATCAAAGAGCGTGACATTACGGGTAAATTGGATTTAACTTATGATGTATCGGATAACGTCAACATTAAATTTGGTGGTAAATACAGAACGAAAGATCGACTCGCAAACCGCGTAGTAACGGTATACACACCTACGTCTGACGTATTTATGAATGAACTTGACAGCGAAGAATTTCCCACAGATGGAGGTTTCTTAACCGAAATTGACGGGGTGTATGATGATTTACTGGTTCCCTATCCCACATTAGATGCTAACGATGATATCCCTAATCTGCCAGGGATAGAACGCGAGGTGCAACCTTTCGACGGACCCGATCGTGGACCAGACAGCTACGAAGCAACCGAGGATATAACCGCTTTTTATGGTATGGCAGAATGGCAGTTAAATACAAAATGGACCATTCTGGGAGGGGCGAGGTATGAAAATACGGATATTGATTATGATAGTTACAGCGTGGATGAAAATGACAATGTATCACCAATTAATGCTAAACGATCTTTCGATGCTTTCCTTCCGATGTTGCACTTGAAATATTCGCCTACGAATAATACTAACCTAAGGTTGGCTGTTACGCGCACGTTCGCAAGGCCTGACTTTGTAAGCCTTAGCCCCAGCAGATCACTGGACTTTGGAGAGAACCAAGGAACTGTCGGTAACCCGGACCTGCAGCCAACGTTCTCGTGGAACTTCGATATCCTTGGAGAAAGGTATTTTAACAATGTAGGCGTTATAGCCGCCGGAGTATTTTATAAGGATATTACAGATGCTATATTCGATTCAAATACGCAAACAGTTATCGATGGCACAAATTTCCTTGTATCCACTCCTCAAAATGCCTCAAATGCTTATTTGGTTGGTTTCGAGCTTGGGTTGGTAAGAAGGCTGGATTTTCTGCCGGGTTTTGCCAGTGGCTTTGGTTTAGACCTTAATTACACATTTACAGACTCCGAGGTTCAAGTGCCGGGGCGTGAAGAAAAACAGCAATTATTCGGACAGTCTAAACATATCTGGAATGCCACACTGTTTTACGAAAAATATGGCTTAATGGTGCGCTTGGCGGCAAACTATAAAGGTTCGTATTTGGATGAACTACAAGGCAGTGGTCCTGATCAAGATAGATTCTACGATAAGAACTTAAACCTGGATTTCTCCGCAGCTTACAGTTTCTCTGCTAAGCTAAGGGGATTTGTTGAAATTAATAACCTCTTGAATGAGCCTCTACGATACTATCATGGCGATGAGAACCGACCTGAGCAGGCAGAATGGTATTCCATAAGGGGGCAGGCAGGTGTTACGCTCAGTCTGTTTTAAATGATTAACGCGATAAAAAAGAAGAGGGTGTCAAAAGAGCACCCTTTTCTTTTTCGATTTTAGCACGACACCGGCTCAAAGCATTTATTTTAAGCCCGCCAAATTTTTAGTTTCACTTGGTAAATCTACGGTGACTTTCTGACGTAGTACTGTCTTTTACTAAGGGTAGCCATTATGTAAAATTAGAAACCCCTGAAAACCTTTCGGCTAACAGGGCTTTGTACCCGGGGCGGGACTTGAATCTACCTGTCGGTAGACAGGCCCGCACTGTTTCTAATTTGTCTCAGTTTTTCTTTTCCGCTTCCTGATTTCATATGTTTCTCATGTAACCTTGCCTCCGGTCTCGTGAGGAATTCTTTTGTGTAGATGACCTTGAAAGGGGCATAAGGTTTGGTAGTTCTTTCGTAGCCTTTATTGTGCCTTTCGAGGCGGTTTTGAAGATTAGAGGTAAGGCCAACGTATATGTAGTTTCTTATCAGGCTTGATATGGCATAAACGATGTACATAGAAGAAAAAACCCCGACATTTTCTGTCGAGGTTTTGTACCCGGGGCGGGACTTGAACCCGCACGGGCGCAATGCCCACAGGATTTTAAGTCCTGCGTGTCTACCAATTCCACCACCCGGGCCCGTCTGCCCGTAAAAACAGGCGTTAGCTACTTTCTAGCCTTTATTTGTAATAAGAATGCCTGCTTTCGCAGGCATCTTTGAGCGAGAAACGGGGTTCGAACCCGCGACCTCAACCTTGGCAAGGTTGCGCTCTACCAGCTGAGCTATTCTCGCGTTTGGTAATTACGTTTTAAGAACGTCTTAAAACGATTTTCACTACTTTGAGTCACCTGATGCCAACAAGCTCAATTGGCTGAGCCCTGCCTACCGGCAGGCAGGTATTCTCACAAGCAGGCTGCAAAGTTAGCTAAGGCACACAATTTTACAATAGCTGCTTACTTTTTTTCTTGAGCTCTGATCGTCTACTTTTTAGCCCAATTATCTCGCAAAGTCACCGTTCTGTTAAGGATCTTTTTCTCAGAAGTAGAGTCCGGATCTACAATGAAATACCCCTGGCGCTCAAACTGAAATTGATCCCCTGGACTTGCCTCTAGAAGAGAGGGTTCGGCTTTAACACTACTTAAAATTTTGAGTGAATCAGGGTTTAGGTGGTTGAGAAAATTGTCTTCTACGTCGTTCATATTTTCAGTCATGAAAAGACGGTCATAGAGCCGTACTTCTACCGATATCGCATGTTTTGCCGAAACCCAACTTAAAGTTCCCTTCACTTTTTTGCCGCTGGTATCCTGCCCACTTTTTGAGCTGGGATCATAGGAACAAAAAATTTCGGTAATATTTCCATCTTTGTCTTTTTTATAATCTTCGCACTTGATAATGTAAGCGTATTTTAAGCGGACTTCCCTATCCGGTCCCAGGCGAAAGAATTTTCGTGGAGGGTCTTCCATAAAGTCATTGCGTTCAATGTAGATCTCGTTCGAAAAAGGAATTTCCCGTTTACCGGCAGACTCATCTTCTGGATTATTTACGGCAGACAGCATTTCCTTTTTATCAAAAGGATAGTTGGTTATAGTCAGTTTAATCGGGTCTAAAACACCCATCACCCGGTTCGCCTTTTTATTGAGATCTTCTCTAACGCTGTACTCCAATAGGGCCACGTCCGTGAGGCTATCCCGCCGGGCTACCCCCACTTTATGTACAAAGTTTTTGATGGATTCTGGGGTATATCCTCTTCTTCTGATTCCGGAGAGCGTAGGCATTCTCGGGTCGTCCCAACCGTTGACATGATTGCCCTCCACTAGTTGAAGTAGTTTACGTTTACTTACTACCGTATACCCCAGGTTGAGTCTTGCGAACTCGGTCTGTTTTGAAGGGAAAATATCCAGTTGTTTGATAAGCCAATCATATAAAGGCCGGTGTACTTCAAACTCTAATGTACACAGAGAGTGGGTAATACCTTCTATACTATCTGATTGGCCGTGCGCAAAGTCATAGGTGGGGTAAATACACCATTCGTGACCTGTACGATGGTGCTCTACATGGCGAATACGATAAAGGATCGGATCTCGCATATGCATATTTGGTGAGGCCATATCTATTTTTGCGCGTAGCACCATGGCACCATTAGCGTGTTTTCCTGCTTTCATCTCTTCAAAAAGAGTCAGGTTTTCATCTACCGAACGATTTCGTCTGGCACTTTCTTTTCCGGGCTGGGTAGGTGTGCCGCGTTCGGAACGTATTTGTTCTACGGGAGTATCGTCCACATAGGCCTTTTCAGCCTTAATCAACTTTTGGGCCCACTCGTAAAGCTGTCCAAAATAATCCGAAGCAAACAAGGCCTCTCCATGCCATTGGTAACCTAGCCATTTCACATCGTTTTTTATGGCCTCAACGTATTCATTACTTTCGTTTTGAGGATTGGTGTCGTCAAACCGAAGGTTGCATAGTCCTCCGTACTTTTCAGCCATACCGAAATTTAGAACTATAGATTTGGCATGTCCAATGTGCGGATACCCATTAGGTTCTGGGGGAAATCGAGTGTGTATAGATTTCTGCAACTTACCGCTTTTGATGTCCTCTTCAATACCTTGTTCTATGAAATTTAAAGATGGTTTTTCGACCTCTTCGCTCATACATTATTCCAATTAAATTGAATTGCAATGTTAAACAATTAACCATTGACAATTGACAGTGAAGAATTTGCAATGAGCAATGAACAATGAAGAATTAGCAATTGAAAATGGTCAAATAATAATTTAACAATGCGCCTACTCTGTTCTTTGCCCTCGGCTATTGGCTCTCGCACCGTGTAACTATGACCCAACTGGTGCGTTCTTTACCCAGCACCCAGCACCCAGCACCCAGCACCCAGCACCCAGCACCCAGCACCCAGCAGCTATTACCAACTTTTAACTAAATTCGTAAAGTGTATGCCATTGTCGATATAGAGACTACCGGAGGTTTTGCCGGCAGAAGTAGGATCACCGAGATTGCCATATTCATACATGATGGAGAAAAAGTGGTTGACCACTATGAGACGCTCATCAATCCAGAGCAACATATTCCTAATTATATTACAGGACTTACAGGTATTTCTAATCATACGGTAGAAAAAGCCCCCACCTTTAAAGAAGTAGCCCCCATTGTTCATGAAAAGTTGCAGGGCAATATTTTTGTGGCTCATAACGTCCACTTTGACTATTCCTTTATTAAGGCTGCCCTCGAAGAAAATAGCTATGACCTTGGCACCAAAAAGCTCTGCACGGTTCGCTTGTCGCGGGGTATATTTCCCGGACTAAGGTCGTATGGATTAGGAAACTTGTGTGCACACTTCAAGATAAAAATCACGGACCGCCATCGGGCTGGTGGAGATGCCCGGGCGACGTCCATCTTATTTGACAAACTGCTGAAGGAGAATCCTGAGTTCGTGCAGATTGCCTTGCACCGTTCTTCAAAAGAAACTACGCTGCCACCCCATTTACCTAAAGAGGAGTTTTATGCTTTGCCCGAGGCTCCGGGCGTATATTATTTTGTTGATGGGAAGAATGAGACAATTTATGTCGGGAAGGCGAGAAATATAAAAAAAAGGATCAGCAGTCATTTTTCAGGACGATCGAAAGATCCACGAAATCAGTATATACGCAACGAAATCCATCATATACACTATGAGCTGACCGGTAATGAGTTGTTAGCGCTGGTGTTAGAGTCGCAGGAAATTAAACGTCTTTGGCCTAAATACAATAGATCGCAGAAGTACGTGAATAACCAGTGGACGATATATAGCTACGAAGACAGGACCGGTTACCTTCGTCTCAACGTGAGCAAGGTAGTCAGAGGGAATAAAGGGCTGAGTCTTTTTAACAATCATGCGGATGCCTGGCATTTTTTAATAGACAAGGTTCGAGAATATGGGCTTTGTCCCAAATTAAGTGGTATTCAAAAATCATCTGGAGCCTGTTTTGATCATATGCAGGGTAACTGTAACGGTGCCTGTGCCTCGAAAGAAGCAGCAGCTGAGTATAACGATAGAGTAATGGACTTCATGAACTCGCTACACCACGTACAAGAATCTTATGCGATTATCGGAGCTGGCCGTTTTGAAGATGAAACCGCTGTGATCCTGTTGGAAGAAGGTAAATACCAAGGGTTTGGTTTTTGTGACAGCCGCTGTGAAATTGCCTCGCTTGAAGATGCTAAAAGTATTATTGAACCACAGCAAGGAACCGTTGAAGTAGATCGGTATTTAGAGAGTCATTTGAACAGTGCGGATTTAGTAGTCGTGAGTTTTTAGTCCCTAGTCTGGAGTAATGTGCCTTTGGGGTCCAATACTAAAGACTAAATACTCACTTCTAGCGCATTAAAGTCGTCGGCGTCCTGACCCGGGTGGATATAAGGTATCAACCGCATCACTTGAATACACCGTTTTAGCGTCAATGTCCATCAAGGAGAGAACACCACCTTCCCATCCTGCACCGGTATCCATCAGCCATATATCCCCAGATTGGACAGGTTGTTTATGCCCCATTCTGTGAATAGGTGAATGGCCAATATACGTTTCTTCATAAGGAGTTAAACCTGCATCTATACCTGCTTCGAATTGCGCCCAGGCTTCCCTGAATAGTGATCTATCCCATAAAAAAGTATCGGCACCTTGATCTTCTATGGGTATGCCTATCTCTATTCCGGCATGTACAAACAGTCTGTTTTCCAGTATATAGTACAGTTTGGCCTTTTCGAAGAGCTCTATGTGCTTGGTAGGAACCTTACCATCATAGCTTTTCAATGTATTATCGCCACCGGATTTTAACCATGTGGCGTTAGCCGAACCGGTCCTGGCATACTCCAAGGTCCAGAAGTCGTGGTTTCCAAGTATAAAAACAAGATTTTTGATGGCAAGCAGTTCGTCTACAGCCTCCTTCGTCTCTGGCCAACCGTCGCAGACATCTCCCAGGCAGATCAATAAGTCTTTTCTATAATCAAACCCAGATCGCTCAAGGCACTGTTTCAACGCGCGGTAAGCCCCATGAATATCCCCAATAACAAACCTTCGCATTTGCGTACTAAATTCCAGAATACCTACATCAAATGCTAAGAAGAATTGATTTAACGTTTGTTTTACAAGTTACAAGTTACAAGTTACAAGTTACAAGTTACAAGTTACAAGTTACAAGCGGCCAGAAGCCAGCCACTAGCTACTAAACCCATGCCTCAGCTCTCCGCCTTTAACACACAGCCCTTCGCCCTTTGCTTATTCCTCTTGTAAAAATTATGAACTGAAATCTATAATATTGCGATACTTTTAACATTTAGTGATAAGAACGTCAAATTTAGAATGGAAGAACCAGGAGTAACTGTAGATAAGAAGAAGGAACATCAGGATAAGATCAAGCAGGTCTTTACAGAGGTGGGCAAGGTGGTAGTTGGGCAAGAA
>JBCCIX010000166.1:0-8782 GCA_039028075.1 Bacteroidota bacterium
ATGTAGACGGTATCCATAAACGCATTTAAACCAAACAGCACCATGGCTGCAATGGCAGGAAGTGAGAGCTTCCACATGATTTTGCTGAGTGAGTCGTTGAGAATGAATTGCTTTTGTTGATCTTTTGCTTTCATGATAGTTAAGAAATAATTAGAGGTTGGAGCCTTCGCCTCTCGGGTATAATTAATGCGAAAGTGGCTACCGAGACAAACATGCCCATGCCAAAGAAGAAGGGATCAGCTAATGGAATGTCATGAAAAATATGGATTAAAAAAATATTGAAGGCAATGGGAAGGTGGATGAGTAAACCTATGAACCAGTACTTTTTAGTAAATAGCAAAATACCGACTAACACGTGAAAAAAGCGGATGCCTATTCCTAGGTAAATATCCATCATCGCATTGAAAAAAACTCTGAAACGATCACTGAAGAGCATTATTCCTGCGTTCTCGGGGTCATAACCCTCCGTAAAGAATTCGAATATCCCCAAGAAAGCGATCAGTAGTAAAACCGCGCCTAATAGCCATCTTATGATTTTCTTCAACCACTCCATTGGTTAGAATTTTGGCAGTAATCTTCCGGTCTTGGTTTTATAGACCTTATACTGTTCTCCGAAGGTCTTCTCCATCATCTGCTCCTCGGGGCCTACCCGAAGAAGGTACATCAGCCCGAACGTAAGAATGCCACTCAAACCGGCGATGTAGTTATGAAGAAGAAGCGATTGCCCGATAACCCAACACCAAATAGCGGTATACATAGGGTGTCGGATTTTGCGATACACTCCGGAAGAGACCAGGGTGTGTTCATCCCTAATTTCCAGGCTCACCGACCAGTTTTGGCCCAGGTCTTTATGAGAGCGATAAAAAAGCCAGACAAAAAGTACTATAAACAGTACCCCAGCCCATTGAAAAACTAGCGGTAAGGTGTAATTGGCAAAATCTAGAATTCCGGTAAACACATAGATCAAAGGTGAAATCATCATACCGATAAATACCAGAAAGAGTAGGACTTTCTCCAAGGTGGTTTTCTGATCATCTACAATCTTATTGGATTTGTTCCTGCGCTCATGCGGTGTTCGAATGACGATACTGGCTAGTACGGAAAGACCGTAAATTATTTTTAGGATGAGGGGTTCCATTTTTTGAGCTTGATTTTGTCGTATCGTCAAATCGAAAATGTACCGTTGATTATTGAAAAAACAATTTCACCATCTTTTGAGGCATTAAGACTAAATGTTCCGTTAGTTCTTGACCTTGCACCACCGGTTTGTTCATCAATAACAAACTCTCCTGAACATTCAAAGGCTTGCCAAGCTCCACGATGCTGTTCAAGCTGAACTGCTTCGTATGGGCCTAAGTATTTTTCAAATTTTACCACGTTAAGCAGGTCCTTTTCACCAAAGGGATAAGTGCCAGTGGCCATGTCTTCAAGTTCAGCATCCGTTACGATAGAAATCCTAAAACCATCATCTGAGATACCCCTCCAAGAGCTTTGAATGGAAATAATTTGATCTTGTGCGTTCCTTGAGGTGATGGTTTCACCTTCCATTTCAACGGCCTCAAAAGGTTGTTGATCAATGGTTCCTAAGAGCCATTGGTTAACTGAACAATCCGTCAATTGTAACGCTTTGGTCTCAATTCTTCCACTTATCCCCTTTGTGCTCCCCCCTTGGTCCAGCTCATAGAGTAATCCGTTAAAGTCAAAACTCAAAGTTCCTTCAGCTTCTGAGAGTTCAAAGTTGCTGATTGCGAAGACCTCTGAAGCAAGAAAATCCGCTGATTTAAACGCTGAGGCAACAGCGCTCGAATTGGAAAAGTCCAGACAAAATATTTCGCGTATTCTGCCACTTTTTGTAAGTTGAAAACCTAAACGAAATCTTTGGTCATCAACTTGTACCGTGGCGCTATTGATGAAGATGAAGTTGCAATTCTCATTCACAGAAAGGTCCTCATCAGCGTAAGTGAATTCTTTCCCGTCAATCTGCACCGTCATGTAATTTGAGATGATCGGGGATTCTTCTGAATTGCATCCAAGTACAAAGCTGTATACCATAAATATGGAGATCCACTTTGATGCCGCAATTTTTTTTAAATCCATTTCATCTGCGGTTTCAAAAAAGTCGATTTCAGTTCCTGATAGTGGCTCAAAATCAGAAAAGCGTTCATTGAGAAGAGCACACCGTCGAAAATGATAAAACCTGCGTACTTCCCAATGAATATTTGAGTCATAAGCAGACAAAGCAATAGTGGCACCATCATCACAGCTCCGAGCAAATAGGTCTTTCTCAAAACCAAAAGAAGCCCATTCAAAAGCTGAAAAAATCCCACGAAATAGAGATAGCCGGTACCCATCAAAAAGTCGTAAAACGCAAAGAATTTGGGATCCGTCATGGCCACATCCGATTTAAAGACAGAAGGATCATAAGGCAGGAACAGTTTTTCTATTCCCGCCCATATGAAGATCAAAGCCAAAAGAAATCGAGTAATATATCGTACTCTTTCCATTAAACTCAGTAAGCGTCTATGCTACTCCAAACTATACAGCTGAGGCAGGCCCACTGTTTCGAAGTGTTTGGTAGCCTCCAATGTGCTGAGATCAACTTTTAAGACAAAGTTTTCGCCATTACTTTCAAACGGTACGTAACCTGAACCAGCTTCAAAATAAGATTTTGCGGCCAATGCCCCTCTTGTGTACTCTTCGGTCACAATAGAAGCCGATTGATCATTAAGATCGAAACTCCACCACTGGAAAATGGGGTCCGTAAAATATGAGAAAGGATTATTTGGATCAATGACGCTAGGATCCTGAACGGCGGCGAGGAACTTCCCATTTCCGTAATATTCAAAGTTCATTACCCCATTGCCCAATCCTCCTGAAGCGCTTTCAAGGTCAAAATAATAATTCTGGTCAAACTCCGTTTCGCCATTCGCAATCCTTAGAATACAAGCAGGATTAAACAACGGTCTATAAGACGGATTTGCCCACATATTATGGCTTAGCATATAGATGTCGTTGTTTTCATCCAAATGCATGAAATAATTTCCACCACCGGAGCCCCAAGCGCCCGTGTGCGATCCTCTTTCATCGTAAATTCTTTTGACGACGGCCTCTGCGTTTCCATCCACATTGATGTCTACTTCGTTCAAATCAATCACTATTATGGAACATCCCTTGTCTGCAGGTATGAAGTTACCGCCCTCGATATTCGACAAGGACATGAGCGAGGCAAACAATATATTGTCCCGTACCATGATTTCCGTTACCGCTTCACCCACAAAAGTGGTTCCTTCACCGGTAAACCCGCTGGCATCCCCAATTTTAGAAACCGCACTAAAATCTATAGTACCGGTCCTCGTCATCGTGGTAGGGTTAAAAATGACAATATCGGTACTAAGCCCACCGACAAATGCCGTACTTTCATCTGCAAAAAAGGTGTTCCCTTGACTTCCTAAATCAGTAGTTTGTATAGAACCTTCATTAGTCACATTATTAAATTCATTTATGCTATATCTTACAATTCTGCCATTTTGGTAGTCACTGTAATAAATGGCCCCATTATAAGAATGCACCATCGCTTGCCCCTGTGGATCTAATTCCGTGGCACTGCTATTATCTATAGCCCCAGTAGAGTCCACAGAAACGCGCTGTAAGAAAAAGGCACGTGTTGCAAAATCGTTGTTCAGCGTAGACGTGATCATGGCAAACTCTCCTGCTGCGCCAGCCACAGTGTCGTCATCATCACAGCTTACCAGAAGCGTTGCGATTATGATCGCGACTAGTCCTAGTAAATATTTCGTCAAATTCGAGTGTATGTGTTTCATTTTATTCATGATTTAAAAAATTGTATTGTTATAGTTTCTGAAGAAAAATCCTTGCTTTGATATAAAAACTTCTTCCAGGCCTTTGGACGCTGTAATTGTCAAAGGCAAGCTCATTGAAAAGATTTCTGCATTCGACACCAAGGCTCCATCTCTCTTCCGGGGACATCCACACGGCCGATACATTTTGAATAGTTTGGGAAGGAATAGTAGCCCTTACCCTTGCTTCTGCCCACGTGGGGAAAAACTCGTGTATGTAATTTAGGCTGTAGAATAACTTCAGTTCCCCTGAAATAGCTGAAAGGTTAGGTATCGAATAGTCTGTAATCAGGTTGGCGAAGAAATAGGGATCATTGGCGATTCTGGCACCTAGAGAAGACTCGCTGATCCCGGAATTTTCGACGACATCTTTTAAAATCTCGTCTTTATAGGTGGCATTGGCCTCAAAATTCCAAAATTGTAATGGGCTATATTTTAGGGTGAATTCTAGACCTTGTACTTCGGTGGCCGAAAGGTTGGTGTACCTGGCCCTAGTATTTTGACCCCCTGCCTGTAGAAATATTTTATCGCTGATGGACCGGTAAAAGAAAGCAGCGGCAACCTCAAATTTTCCATCCCCAGTTTCCCAATTTAATCCTGCATTTATATTATGGCTTTCCTCCGGACGTATGGAAGGATTAGGGTCAATGGCAATAAAATCACCAAATAGTTCCTCACTATCTGCCTGTCTTATGGTATACTCATAGCCTAGGCTGGTTGTAAGCTTATCGGTCATTTGAAAGCGGATTACATCTCCGTAGCCGAATAAAGAATACCTGTTTTTTTCTAGGTCCCCAATGTCGTCGAACACTACGTCTATTGCGTCGGACTCTTGATAAAAATGCTTAATTGAAACAATATTGGTAAGGCGAGAATCTAGCAGGTTGCTTTCCAGCGCCAGTCCCGTATAATTTTTGGTGAGATACTGTGGGTTATCCAGGTCGTCCTGATCCATATCATCCAATGCTGGATTCGCAGCCAGGATGGCATCCCTGGTGAAAAGACTGGTTAAATTGATTTTGTGCTCGTTGCTAAAAGCAAAATTAAAACTCTGTCGCGCAAAGAAGGTATCGGTATCTATTTCCGGTGTGTTGCCGTTAGCGTAAAATCCAAACTCGCTAGAGACTGGGCGCGTGTTAAAGTTCTGGTCCCAAAAATAGGTTCTGCCTACACTATCTACGAAATTAAATTCGGAAAACACATACCCAAAAGATACCCCTATGTCCCATTTTTCCCTTTTGTCGAACTTTCTCCAGGTCAAGGCACTACTCCAGGAGGTTTCCTCAGAAAACGTATCACCCCATGGGTTTATCGCGGTTACCCCGTGCTGAACTCCTTTGTCAATTTTGGAAATAGCGGAAAAAATCTGAAAATCGTCGGCCCAGGAAAGGTTTCTGGCGCCCACACTAGCCTTTGCCAGCCTGGATTCAAAAGAGTCATTAAACCTTCGGCCTCTTCCCTTAGTGATATTCACCCCATCTTCTTCGAAAACGTCTACATCTTCCATAAAGTAATTATTATCCGAATAAGTGTAAAATGCATCAAGGCTTATATTAAAACGGTCATTTTCACCGAATCTTCGGTTGGCGCTAAAATTGGCCTGATGTGTATTCCATGATCCGTAGGAATAGCTTGCATCGAGATATTCTGAATTCTTTTGCCTAGTGGTAATGTTAATCAGCCCCCCGAGACCATCACTCCCAAATTTTACTGGAATTGTGCCTTTGTATATCTCAATGTTTTGAATAATTCCTTGCGATATATAGTTGATATCATAGGCTGCTCCCAGTAAGTAAGAAGGGAGCTCATCAATGAAGATCTTTACGCCCTTACCTCCGATCCCATTTATGGAAATATTGACATCACTTCCAGCGCCACCATTTTGCCTAATGCGCATACCAGAGACATTATTTAGGAGGTTCACTATCGGTGTAGGCTGTGATCGTATATTTTCTAAATTGATAAAAGATGCCTTATGCGGCTGGGTCAGCACTTGCTCTTCTTTAGTGATGCCGTGCACAACCACCTCGCTCAATTCTGTGGTTGATTCATTGAGCTGAATTTGTAGTTGATAGTCTTTTCGTGCCGGAATATCAATTTGTCGTAGGACATTTTCAAACCCTAATGAGTGAACGTGAAGTGTATACGTACCATTTTGATCCAGCAGAAAGGAAGCCCGACCGCTGGCATCACTGATGGCCTTCTGGTTTACTTCTTTGATCTCCACAAAAGCTCCGGCTATTTCCTCTCCGTTTTCGTCTATTATGGTAAAAACTACTCGACACGGATCCGCTGCACTATTAGTAGCATGTAAAAAATGAGCACAAATAGAGAAAATTATAGCGCAAACTATTCTACCCAATAGGTAAGATTTTTGTAGATTGTGAGTTAGCGTTACGGACACTTCATGTTATTTTGAATGATTCTAAAACAAAACAAACATACAAGCGGGTAAAAAAGGAGGGAATACGTGAAACGGAATAAAAGCTACGCCAGGCGGAGCATGGGGGAACAATTAAGCAAAAAATATGTTTTGTTGAATCTTATTTTAAAAAGGCTAGACAGTATTTCAACAGTTTGCAAAAATTAGCTATAACTAGTGATTAAGATCGCTACAGGTCGGTATTGACCCTGATAGATAAAATAAGCATATTTATAATACACAAGAATTTGATTAGAGGGACAGAGGCTTATGAAAACAAGAATTTACGTATCTGAACTCGAGGAGTTGACAGTAAAGACTATATATCCTGACTCATTTAACGGTGTCCAATCAAACGTTTTTGAACATGAATATAAGGCGGATCACTTGATGATAGAAGGATCATATAAAGAGATCTTCTTTGAAGGAGTGCGCATTGGTTACGGAGATTTCTGCTTACCGAGAACGACCCTTTTGCATTTTGATACTGACATGGAAACTATTGAAATGCATTTCGCCATACAAGGTAATGCACGAGCCCATTCCGCAGACTTTGATCAGGATATTAGATTTAGAGCTAATCAGCATAATCTGATTTACGCCTGTGAGTTTAAAGGTGTTATTGAATGGAGTGCCAGACAAGACATGAAAGTTTTTGAGGTTAACCTTAGTCCCTCTTTTTTTGAAAAGTACCTGCCAGAAGGTGGGCTATTTGATGTGTTTAGAGAAAGTATTGAGAAAAAACAGGCAAGCCTCCTCTCTCCTCATAACTACCCCATTACGCCACAGATGATGACACTTATTCATCAAATTTTGAACTGCAATAGAACAGGACATTTCAAACGGATGCTTTTGGAGTCTCATGTAATAGAGCTGTTAATGTTGCAGCTAGAGCAAATTAGCAACCATGACTGTGAAGTTTTTTGCGCTACTAATAAACAACACGAGGAAAAACTATACGCGGTTCGTGAGATTCTTTCACAACATCTCTCCGGAGATTTCTCACTTCATAGTTTGGCACAGCAGGTCGGAACCAACGAGTTCACGCTAAAAAAGGGATTTAAAGAACTTTTTGGCACTTCAGTTTTTGGATACTGGAATCAAATGAAAATGCAGGAGGCCAGAACTCTTCTCGCCGAGGGTGTGATGACGGTAAAGGAAATAAGCGCTAAAATTGGCTACAAAAATCCGCAGCATTTTAGTACAGCGTTCAAGAGGCGCTTCGGCTTCTCACCTGGTGAGTTAAAAACAAAAACGCAAAACAAAGAACTGCATTAAACCTCTTCAGATAAGTTGCTGAATTCCTGCTGTTCGCTCATTTTAAAAATCCGCTTCGATCAATTCCTTACTGATCATCGAACCGGCGATATTACCGGTATAAACCGCTGTAGCGATGGACCTCATGGGGTGCGCACAATCTCCTGCGGCGTACAAGCCGTCAACTGTCGTTTTTCCAAACATATCTACTTGAATCTGGCCGGTTGCCGACAGGTCACAACCCAGCGTTTGGATGAGTGAATACTTTTGCTGCGCCGGCAACCGCACGTAAAGTGCCTTCATGGGTTCAATGGTATGATCCTCTAGGATCACGTATTCCAAAACGCCCCGATCATGCACAATTTCACGAATGGATCTATTTACGATTTGAATTCCTTTATCTCGGATGGCGGCTGATCCCTCACTATCTAAATTTTTACCTTCGGTTAGAAAGAGCTTTAGGTTTGGTGTCCATTGACTAATCAGTTTTACCATTTCTAAGGCCTGATCAGCACCCACCAAAATGCCCGTTTTTTGGTTACTGAATTCATAACCATGACAATACGGGCAGTGAATAATGGTTTTACCCCAACATGCTTTGAAGCCTGGAATATTAGGTAGTTGGTCCTTCAATCCCGTAGCTAGAATAAGCCTTCTTCCTGCTGCTGCTTTACTTCCATCTATTTCAACTTCAAAATTTTCCTTCGTACCCATTACCTCCTGTGTTCGCCCGTGAACCCAAGTAACGGTAGGGTAAGAAAGGACCTGATCCTTGGCTATCGCTGAAATTGTTAAGGGAGCAACCCCATCTTGTGTTAAAAAATTATGCGAGTGCGGTGCTGGCTTATTACAAGGCTCTCCCGCGTCAATGACCAAAATATTTCGCCTGGATCTACCCAGCGCCAGAGCGGCGGACATTCCCGAGTAACTACCTCCAATTATGATCACATCATATTGATCCATGTCAGATGTTTTTCGTTTTTAGAACTACTTTACTTAAAGTAGTTTTCCCATGAACTGCCGTTCCCAAAAGGAATTTTCTTGCTCATTACCCTGATTGTCAATACTACTACTCCTTTAGCACTACTCTATCTATTTCATTGAGTGTATCTGGATTCACTACTTTCATGGTAACCTTGGCACCATCTACGTAGATAAGACAGAGTGCATTTTCCACACTGAAAGATTGGGTAAATGCGCTCCAAGGGAGTTTTTCCTGAGCGTAATAGGGCGCTCCAGAGGCACC
>JBCCIX010000167.1:0-8743 GCA_039028075.1 Bacteroidota bacterium
GTAAAACACTCTCAAATGGAATTTCTTTACTTCCTTTTCTATCTGCATAGAATGCACTACACCAATTTTCGGGTCCAGGTAGGTAATTTGGTGCGATAGGGATGGATAAGGAGCGTTAGTATTCTCTGCCTTGCTAAATGTCTTTTCCATGTATTCTGTTAGGCTTTTTTGTGTGTAAATGACCTCGCCATACTCATCCACCCAATGTATGTTATACGAATAATCCTGTGTCGCCAGGCTAGCATCTCCTGACACCCATCCCTGAACATAACGGTCAAGTGCCTCGAAGATCATTTTCATATCTTTCTCCTTATCCTGCTCAGTGGGTTGTGCTGTTGCCGGGACGGTGATGTTAATAAAGATTAAGAGCATCAAGATCACAATGGTGATCAATTGTCCTGTTATGTAATATGAAGGTTTATCATGTATCAGACGCATCTTATAATTGAAGTTTTAGTTGGATGATATGAGTTTAGGCTGTGATTGGTACCGGCAGTGCATACCACCACCTTCCCATTTCAGTTCGTTTAGTTGAATAGGGATAATTTTACGATGGGGGAACACCTGTTTGAAAATTTGTAGAGCTTCGTCATCTTCAGATCGCAATGCCTCAGGTTTTCCTTTTTCCCAGTATGCCGGAATAAGGACAAGTTCGTTGCAGAACACAAAATTCATATAACTTCTTGCCCCGAGCCAATACAAACTATCCCCCGGCAGTATTCCAAATTCTTTCTTTTCTTTATCTGCTACCCAAGGTTCAGGGTCCGGATCAGGATGTGGAACTTTGATGACATTAAAAGAACGACCTATATGATCTTTGGCTTTTTTTAGAATGTTATAATTGGTTTTTAATCGGAGATGAAGTAGTGAATCTACGGGGTGGTTTTTAGCTTCTTCTTCTGTTATCCAACTGATCAAGATGGTGGAATCATTGGCAAATCGAACAAATTCATCGGTATGGCCTCCTGTACCTCGACCGTAATAATTGCCCACGATTCTATTGAAACCTCCTAACGGGTCAACTCCTTCTTTCATCCATATAACGGTTTGAAGGTTGAATTTTTCTTTGAGTTCCTTTTCAATTTTATCTTTGGTAAAGGCTGGGTTTTCGCGTAGAGTAACTTGTTCGCATAGAATAACTGTCCCGCTGCCATTTGTTTCGAAAGATCCACCAACCATAACGACCTCTGACGGAATGTATTCTATACCCAAATGCTCCGCTACGGCTTTCCGATTGGGTGTAAGTCTTTCATACTTATTTTGAAATCCTGCAACAAACAATGCTTGTTCAGCCTTTATGCCAAATATTGGTCCATTATCCCGGTACCATGCGTCTGTAGGTTCTTGAATTATAAGATTGATTTTAGAGGTATCAAAACCCATGTTTTGGAGCTTCATTTTACCTTCAGGAATTAGGGAGTCACCTTCTACGATAAGATTAACCTCAATGGTTGGGCTGATGGCGCTAAGAATTTTATAGGTTTCATTTTCGAAGTAACCCTCTTCCCTAACACTCCTGTATCCCAACCAAATGGCTTCCTGCGGTTCAAATTCGCCAGGGATACGGATAGAGTCCATGCCAGCTGGATCATTCACCTGACAGGAGATAATGACTATTAAAAATATACTTGTGATTAGATATTTCATGTTTGGTTTATGGTAGTTAGGTATTTCTCCAATAGGCAAATCCAATAAAAACAGGAATAAAAAATAGGACAGCACCTATCAGCTGACCCCGTAGGCCTGGAACAAAACTTAGCACAACGCCGATCACCACTATGCTAAACCCAGCCAATCCCCACTTCCTGTGTATTGTACCGTTGCGGTCAAATGTTTCGTGCAGGTGAACAACTATAAGGAGTATTAAGCTTAGAAGTCCTATTGAATACAATGAACGTACTGCTCCTCGAAGTGCATCGAAGATGACAGGTTGTTCATCGTAAACCTCTAATGCCGTGTAGTAGCTTCCGAGGGTAATACCAAAAGCTATGATCAAAGAAATTGTACAAAGGAGTAGAACAGCCCAAAACAGACTTTTAATGACGGAAACTGAACTCTTTAGCAATAGAAGATAGGCCACTGCTATAAAGAAGAAGCCAATAACTTGCCATCCCCAGATCAGTCTTAGTTGGCTCCAGACATTGAAGATAAAAGGTGGAATCGCACTTTCAGGCCGTTCTACCCCAATCCAGCCAATTCTGTACTCAAACAGAATTGTGATAAGGATGATAATCCCACCGAGAACCATAAGGAAACCTGCCAGGTTAGATTCATTTGTAATTGAATAGTGTTTTAGCATTGGTAAACGGGTGATGTCGATAATCAATCCTTGAAAATTTCAGATTCAGGATGGAAAGTTTTCCATGCCCAGTTGTAAGCCAACGTACCTGGAAGTACGTTTCCAGTACTATCTTCCGCCCAGGCCGTCAACCCTGATGCATCAAAATGGATAATCAGTGTTTCATCCAACCCCTTAAATTCTACAGGAGAAGGATACTTAAATAGTTCTGAAAAAGGGAAATAGAGGGATGACTCTCCAATGACCAAACCCAGCCCCAAATTTTCAGGTTGGTGGTGATCAAGCATGTAGAAGTTCCCACTATCGGGTTGCCAGGAGGTGTAATAGGGTTTTTCAAACAACAATGAAGGGAAGGCCGCACCCACAGTGTCCTTATTGATCAAAACATTGGTCGTGGGATACTTCTTTTTCCAGAAGCCCCAGGTAGTTTGAATTGCCGGAAGCAAATCCAACTTGGTACCTTTTAGCTCACCATGGACAGCCTCGTTGGACAATTGATTCCATACTGATTGGGTCTTGCGATCAACCATTAAAAGGTTGTTGTTGATTAAGGCTCGTCCAAAATCGAAACCGAGGGTATCGTCACCGATATTGCCGGCAAAGACTTGGGCCGATCCAACCAACCCGCACCAAGTGAGCAAGTAGTTTTGGTCATTCAATATTAGGTTAGCCACTTCAAAACCTTCCAGGTAAGACAGGGGTAATGCTATTTGTACTTCATTGAGCGTCATTCCAAGGACCAGATCCTGATCCTGCAAATCAAGTTCGCTCGGGTTTCCAAATTCGAGTTTATCCAGTCCGGTATGAACTGGCATCGCATAAGGCTTTGGTTTCTGACCAGGCCATTCTTGTGCGACCAATTCAATCTTATTAGGATCATTGGTTACGGGGGTTAGGGGCTGTTCATCGTTTTCTTTTCCCTCTTTTGTAGAACATGAGAAAATGCATGAGAGTGATATTGCTACATAAGTCGAATGGAATGATTTCATCAGTGAATAGGTTGATTATGATTTGATTGTTACTGCTTTTCTTGTTTTCATTGGCTGCATTCTTCCATACGTCATGGACCTCCAGATCCATTCGGCCGGGCCGTATTGATAGTTGGAAAGCCACCAGTTGCTGCAGATGACTTGGATGATCAGGATGCTGATCCCGATCAGCGTGAAGAACAGTGGGCTGACTACTCCAAAAAGTCTTAAACCATAACTTTCAAAGATGAGGCAGCAAATAACGCTTTGCATTAAGTAGTTAGTGAGTGCCATTCTTCCTAATGGTGCCAGTGCTGATGCAACAGGCCGGAACCAGGCTTTCTGATAAGCCAACGCAATGCCGCATGCATAACACATTCCAAGAGCTGGAACTCCGTATGCATACACGATGGGTTCGATAATCCCTGAGGCGGTCATAGCATAGTAAGTATCGGTATCCATCATGTTGGCAAGAATGAAATTGCAGGGGATACCTATCACTGCCGACCACAGCATCACTCTTTTCAATAGGTCTCCGTTTTGATAAATCTGAACAAACCACCTGTTTTTAGCAATGTAGAAACCTAATAAAAACATGGCTAAAACCTTGAAAAAGCGACCCGTGAAAATCAAATCGGGAAACCGCCCAAATACATAGCCAAACGTGTTGGTCATTAAAATTTCCGGGAAGCTTCCTGTTTGATAAGTAATAAGCAGTTGCTCGAACATTTCTACACCCGAAATCTCATTGGCTGTATCAGCCCCTTGTGCATTGGTCCACAGTATTGCATATTGAATTACTGGTAGTAAGGGTAGCAGGAAGACCAAACGAAGCAGGGTTTTGTTATTGGCCTTTCTGAACAGAATCAAGACAAAGCCCAACAAGGCATAGACGATGAGAATGTCACCAACATAAAGAAGTACTGCATGTACTATGCCTATTAGCAATAAAATGAAAAGTCTCCTGCTGAACCGACCTACGAAAGATTCATTTTTTTGCAGCGCTCGCTGAATTTGCAGGCCAAACCCAACGCCAAACAACAAGGAAAAGATGGAATAGAATTTTCCCTCTGTGATAAAATGAGTGGCCCAAGTTATCGATTCACCTAACTCATAAAAACTCAGTACTGCTTGCTTTTCCGGTGATAAGAACCAGTAGCCGGAGTGGTAGGCCATATTAGCGATTATCACACCGCATAAGGCAAAGCCGCGGAGCACATCGAGTATTTCATGGCGTTCGTTCAATGGTGTCGGTTGCATGGTATTTAGGTTGTTAGTTTTTTCAACTTTCGTCTCAGACGAAAGGCGATAATGGTGGGGAACAGAGCGATTAATAGGCCAATCAAAAGTCCTTTGATAACAAACTGGTTGGTACGATTAGTAGAGATATCATGCCTGTGGTTGTCCGTTCGGACAACCTTCCCGTTTTCGAAGTGGAAGATATTTACGATCGGAATGGTGACATCACCAACCAAAAACCAACCAAGCAATGAGGTGGGCTCGTAAGTCCAATACCATCGGGTAGCCACCTTATTACCATTTGCTACCTGATAGTCAATTTCGCCTGACATCTCGCCATTTGCCCAAAAGAAGTCGGCGATTTCCTTTTGAGCGATGGCTGATTCGGTAGCACTTTCTGGTTCTCCCACATCACACACCACATATTCATTGGCAAAGTAGTCGCTGTATTTATCAGTATTCCTAGAAAACCAAAGATCCTGGTAAAAATTGCGAGCGATTTCTTTATTGATTTCAGCCTGCGAATTCCCTTGCTTATCGTGAGCCTGGCTCACGATGTGATGAATGATTTTCCATTCTCCCTTTAGCTTTTGAAAGACCCGTATATGGTTATTGATCCGATCTTTCATTGGCTTTCCATCGGGCCATTTCTGTCCGGAGCGGATATTGACGGACCTGGCGATGGCAAGGTCGGGTTTTGGAAAAGTAATGTCCGGATCCTGATAGTTATTTTGGCCAGACATCACAAAGTCCAGACTGAAGATCGTTTCGAGTAAGGTGCGTAATTCCGCTTTTCCCTGCGTTCTGTCACCAAAGGCGTTGGTCCAGTCTATGTTATCGGCATAATCCTGAAGGACCAAGTCAACATTTTTGGCATCCCAGCCTTGATCGTAGCGGGAGATGGATTCTTTAATTGCGTTGACACTGGAAGTACCTTGTCCCTGACTAAGTAACCCAGTTAGAACAAAGCAAAGGCTCAAAATAGGCTTCATCATCTTTAGTTATTTTAGTTTGAATAACTGGTAGGGTCCACTTCGTACACCTGCACATCCATATGTTCTTCAATGAGCTGGAATCTTCGTTGCTCTTCTTTTTTCCAGCGTTCCTGATCCGGATACAGTCGCTTATTGTCCGCTTCGATATCGAAATCATCAAGGCCTAGTGCAATGAGGGCGTTTTTATGAACAATAGTTACGCGTACGTCCCATCGGTCCGCTTCTCCTACATGGTTTTTTGGGCATTCTATTTTGGCGCTAAGGAAATCACCGGTGTCTATTCCGCCCTGGATAGAAGGCCAATGGTTTTTCATAAAGAGCCCCATGAATTCGTCAAAGTGCCCCCACTTGATTTTGTAGTAATATTCAACCGTAAAGGGTTTATCTGCCAAACGATAATCTTTCGCTTGCCCGTAAGCTGCAAGGCCTGGTATGCATAAAATGATTATCAGCGAAAGAAAGTATTTTGTTTTCATGGTGTGAGGATTTAGTTCAAGCTTTAATTTCCAGTCATAGCCGCCAAAAGAAGGGATATAGACCTATTGTGTTTTTCATTCTCAGTCATTGTTTGAGGTTCGATGTCAGCCGGAGCCTGATAATTAACTTTGAGATCTTCGAACATCGGAGTCGACAGTCTTCGCTGCATGACTATGGGTGTGATATCTTGAAAGGTCGTTTTACGACCTTTTTCATAACAGATGTGGTCTAAATCCTGACGTAATGATTTTTTTATTATTTGCGTTTCAGAAATCAATCGAAAACGATCTGGAATAAACGAGTGTCCCTGAACGTTTACGTCGGTGCACATGAAGAAACATATGGCTAGAGCGAAGAATATATTTTTCATTTTTGACGTGTTTAATTATTCTTGGTATCCTCGATGATATGCGGTGATCATCGATAGTTGATTTGAATCTAGAAATAAGAAAAGTAGACATGGCTTACCCATCTCCCAAAAACTATCAGATATGTAACATCTAGGTTTTTGGTAATTTTAGGCGGGTTTTGCACACCTTAAATCTTACTTTTCGGTGGGCTTAATTTATGTTTTGTATTTGCAAGCGAGATGGAGATTCCCGCCTTCGCGAGAATGACGTCTAAAATGAAATTTCCTTGTGACCCTCTTTTATTACCGTCATTCGGGTTGAAGCGTAGCGGAATACCGGAATCTAAATACTCTGATCGGAACCAATAGAAATTTTAGTTACAGGCTAGAAGATAACCAAAAGAAACTGATTGAAGTAGGAGAGAATGCCTTAATACCATTAGGACTAAAGTACCTCGTAATTCGATGGACTCTTCCCAAACTTTTGCCTGAAGCATTGGGTGAAATAGGAGACACTGTTAAAGCCACAGCTATAAGCTACCTCAGTGACATTGAGTCCATTACCTATCAGTAGGTCTTCGGCACGCTGTAAACGAATATCGCGAATGAACTCACTGGCTGAAAAGTTGGTTAGGGCTTTTAACTTACGATGTAATTGCATCCGGCTCATGCCCATTTCTTTTTGAAAGGCCTCAACCGTAAATTCGGAATTGGAGAGGTTCTGATCCACAACCTCCAGGGCATTTTTAATAAATGTTTCCTCCGGCGACTTAACCGTAATTTTTGAGGGCGCCAAACGCAGTGTCTGCTCGTATTTCGCCTGTAGTTTTTCACGCTGGGCGATGAGATTCTGGACCCGTATGAATAGTTCTTCATTATCAAACGGCTTGGTGAGGAAATCATCGGCTCCGGTTTTTAAACCGTCCAGTTTAGTTCCTCGATCGGCCTTGGCCGTAAGCATAATAATAGGTATATGACTGGTTTTCTCATTGACTTTCAAGGTGTTACATAATTCAACTCCATCCACTTTAGGCATCATTAGATCGGTAACGATGACATCTGGAACTAACTTTAAGGCATCTTCGATACCCGCTTTCCCATCGATCGACTGCTTTACCGTAAAATCACTTTCTAAAAGTGACGTCATATGGTTTCTGAGGTCTGGGTTATCTTCTACCACGAGGACGATTTTTTCCGTAGCGCCTTCTGGTTCAGGAGTTTCTTGCTCGACTGGGATTAAAGCTGGCTTGGTGATAATTTGACGCTCTTGAAGCTCACCTTCCACAATTTCTTTGGCCAGGTAAGCTGACTTACTGATCGGGAACTGCAAGGTGAACGTAGCGCCCTGGCTTGGTTCACTTTCCACGGTTATATCACCTTTGTGCAAAAGCGCGAGCTCTTTCGATAAAGTCAATCCTATACCAGTACCAGCAGCGCTAGATGTGTTGTCCTTATTTTGGTGAAAACGTTTGAAAATAAGTTTTTGATCTGCAGTTGAAATTCCTTTACCCGTATCAGTCACAGAGATGCAAAGCAGGTTGTTTTTTTGCTCTATTCTGAGGGAGACTGTGCCCTCTGTAGAGGTAAATTTGAAGGCGTTGGAAAGCAGGTTGTTTAGAATCTTCTGGACTTTATCCTGGTCGAAAAACGCCTCTTTAGGAGCCTCTTCAATTTTAAAAACAAATTCCACTTTTTGTGCAACAGCCAACGATTCGAAAGAGGCGATCAGGACTTTGACAAAAGCTTTGAAATCTTGTTTGGCAACATGAAGGTCCAACTCACCAGCTTCCAATTTTGATAGGTCCAGAAGTTGATTGGTAAGTTCAGTGAGCATGGCTGCATTTCTGTGTATGACGGCAAGCGCTTCTTTCCTTTTTGAACTGGTTTCTTGTTTCAAGAGGTTTTGTAAAGGACTTAGAATAAGTGTTAATGGTGTTCGGAATTCGTGAGAAATGTTCGTAAAGAAATTAGTCTTGAGTGAGTCCAGTTCTTTGAGCTTGATGTTGGCTTTCGCTTTCAATTGATATCGGTTGTAGACCACTCCAATTAAAAGTACCAGGAGGAATGCTGCTACAATGAGATAGTTCCGTAGATTTTCTTGTTCCTTTAGCTCTAGCGAAGCGATTTCATTTTCTGCGTTGAGGAGTTCAATCTCTTTTTGTTTTTGTTCGTTTTGGTACTTTTCCTCCAGTTCAGCAATTCTACTTGTTTTCGTCTCGTTGAATGTGCTGTCGTCGAGCATTTTAAATTCAACGTGATAACTATATGCCTTTTCAAAATCACCTCTACTCGCGTAAATCTCACTTAAAAGTTCTGCAGCATCCTTATTTATTAAAAGAACGCCCGCCTCAATAGCTGCTTTTTTTGACCTACTAAAATAATTGATTGCCGTTTGAAAATCACCCAAATCTTTATA
>JBCCIX010000168.1:0-8640 GCA_039028075.1 Bacteroidota bacterium
GCAATCGGATCGACCCCGGCAAACGGCTCGTCCAATAAGACAAAGTTCGGATCTACCGCTAAGGCACGAGCTATTTCAGTTCTTCGTCGCTCCCCACCAGACAAGACCATACCCAGGTTCTTGCGGACATGAGTCAAACTAAACTCTTCGAGCAGAGCTTCCGTTTTATCCTTCATGGCTTTTTTAGACATTTTACGCATCTCTAAAACGGCCATAATATTCTCCTCAACGGTCAGCTTTCGAAATACCGAAGCCTCTTGGGCTAAGTAGCCGATACCCAACTTTGCCCTTTTGTACATAGGCAAGCTTGTAATATTGTCATTGTCTAAAAATATCTCTCCTTCGTTCGGCTTAATCAACCCTACGATCATGTAGAATGTAGTGGTTTTACCGGCACCATTAGGACCCAGCAATCCTACGATTTCACCCTGTGAAACGGTGACCGATACATGATCCACTACCGTTCGTTTTTTGTATTTTTTGATAAGCTCTTCCGCTCTTAAAATCATTCCTCAATACTGTCTAAATCAAACTTTAAGTCTTTAACCGTGAGTTGTATAGAAGTAATCCCCTGGTATTCGTTTTCTTCCAGCGATGCCGCCATGCGAAACGAAACACCGCGATTAAGCGACTCCCGGTAATGCGCCATATTGAACCCAATAGCTTCGAATTTATGGGCACCATCAGTCTGTTTGACCGTGAACTTAAGATGCTTTTCCTTGATCACTTTGGGGCTTCCTACCAATTCACAACGGTGAATAGCAAAAACCGGGCGAAGATTTTCCGGGCCATAAGGCTCCATTCTATTCAGTACTTTCAAAAAGTTAGGGGTTATAAAATCAAGGTCTAGAGAAGTATCAATTTCCACCTGCGGTACTAATAATTCTTCAGGAATAGACCTCGAAACGACGTCTTCAAATCGCTCCTTGAAATCTTCTATGCGAGAAAGCTCCATGGTTAATCCTGCTGCGTACTTGTGTCCGCCAAACTGGTTTAGCAACTCGCTGCATTCTTCGATCGCATTATGAACATCAAAACCAGGAACCGAACGTGCCGAACCCGTAGCTTTGCCGTTTGATTCTGTTAATATGATAGTAGGGCGATGATACGTTTCAATGCAGCGTGAGGCTACGATACCTATTACCCCTTTGTGCCAGTCATTTTTAAAAAGTACTGTTGTTTTCGAGGTCGTGAGCTTCTGATCTTCGGCGATCATGTTTAAAGCCTGACTTGTTATTTCGGAATCTATGTTTCGACGCTGGTTATTTTTAATATTTAGCTTTTCCGCAAAGTGGTAGGCCTCTTCCTCTGATTCCGCTAATAGCAAATTCACCGCCATTTTAGCGTGGCTTATTCTACCAGCAGCGTTAATTCGTGGTGCCAATCCAAAAACGATTCCGGTGATGGTGGTATTTTCCTTTAAGGCCGCCAATTTCATAAGTGCTTTCAGCCCCGGACGTGGAGTAGTTTTCAGCTTTTCTATTCCTGCGGCGGCCAGAATCCTATTTTCGCCCGTTATAGGTACTATGTCAGAGGCTATACTTACCGCTACCAGGTCAAGGTATTCGAATGGGTCCACCTGTAGGTGGCTATACTCAACTATAGCTTGCATGAATTTAAAGCCGATGCCGCAGCCCGGTAGTTCTTTAAAAGGATATTTACAATCTTGCCGCTTAGGATCGAGCACAGCTACAGCAGGTGGAAGGGTTTGACCAGGACGATGATGATCGCAAATGATAAAATCAATTCCACTTTCCTTCGCATAAGTCACCAGCTCTACAGAACGAATACCACAATCCAGCGCTATGACCAGAGCATATTCGTTTGTAATAGCCCAGTCTACTCCTCGCTTTGAAATACCATAACCTTCAGAATAACGATCAGGAATGTAGAAGTCGCAGTGTGGGTAAAAAGAGTTTAAAAATCCGAAAAACAGGGCTACGGAAGTAGTGCCGTCCACATCGTAATCGCCATAAACTAATATCTTTTCACCATTGCCGATGGCTTCTTCAATTCGGACTACTGCCTCTGACATGTCCTTCATCAGAAACGGGTCATGTAAAGAGGATAATGAGGGATTGAAAAATGAGCGAGCCTCTTCGTAGTTTGAAATACCCCTTTGAGCCAGGATTGTTGCTATGGGAAAGGACACGTTTATGGCGGTACTTAACCTTTTTACCACTTTCTCCTGAGGTAAACTTTTATGAACCCATCTCTTTTCTATCATTCTTACATCACCCTAAAGTAAAAAAGCAGCACAAATGTACTGCTTTATATTACTTTAACTGACCGGTAACCTTAACCTAATCTCCGGAATCTTCTGCGACTACGTTTTCCAAAACTTCCTTAAGTTCCACTCTGGCCCCGTCGCGGTAAGAAACGATCCAGGCATCTTTTACCCCCATCTCTCGCAAGTATTTTTTAAAGGTATCCGCTTCCCAATAATCTCTGAACTGGCCCAATGTTATTTTCTGTGTATCGCCTTCATTTTCCCCACCAAAATTCTCGTTATTTTCAAAATACTTGGAAAGATCTTTATTCCTGAAGGCTCCGATCTGTACTTTAAAAACCACGCCATCCACCATAGGACCACCTGATGCCACAGGCTTAGGCGAAGATTTAGCCTCCCGTAATTGACTTTTAGTAGATGACAAATCTGATCTCAGTTTCGACAGATCATCTTGTAATTCACCAATTTTAGCGTCTTTATCATTTAGCCTGGATTGAAGTTGAGAATTCTCAGATTTGAGGTTGTTGACCTGACCCGACATGGCCTGACTATCCTCGACGAGCGTTTTCAACTCTTCAGGGTTCTTAGCGTAAGCTTTCGCTTTCTTTTTCCATTCTTTTTTCTCGGCCTTAGACAATTGGGCGTGCGAGTTAAAAGAAAATAAAGCCACTAAAACAAATGTAAATAGTGCTGTTCGTTTTTTCATAAGTATAATGTTAGAAAATGGTCGATTTTTGAAGGTGCAAATACCTAATTATATTTTAATTTCAACGAATAAATTGCTGAAATATAGACAATTAATTCAAATAATTAAAGGCTTAACTCTTCAGACTACCCACCATATCCGCGGGCACTACCCATTGATCAAACTCCTCCTCAGTAACAAATTTTGAATTGATGGCCTCTTCTTTCAGCGTGGTACCATTCTCATGTGCGGTCTTGGCAATTTTTGCAGCCTTTTCATAACCAATATGCGTATTTAGCGCTGTAACTAACATCAAGCTCTTATTCAAATTGCTCTCAAGGTTTTTATAGTTCGGTTCGATACCTGCCGCACAATGATCGGTGAACGATACGCAGGCAGCACCAATTAGCTGCGCTGACTGTAAGAAATTGTAGGCCATGACCGGTTTGAACACATTAAGTTCATAATGACCCTGAGCCCCACCCACAGTTATGGCCATGTCATTACCCATAACCTGGGCACATACCATGGTCAATGCTTCACACTGAGTGGGATTAACTTTTCCGGGCATTATGGACGAACCCGGTTCATTCGCCGGAATGTTGATCTCACCGATACCTGCACGCGGCCCAGAGGCTAATAATCTAATGTCATTAGCAATTTTATTTAGCGATACCGCCAACTGCTTTAAGGCCCCGTGTGATTCTACAATGGCATCGTGGGCCGCCAAAGCTTCAAATTTATTTTTAGCTGACGTAAAGGGCAGCTCCGTAAATTCAGCGATCTTACCAGCCACATGTTCGGCGTAACCTTCCGGAGTATTTATACCGGTACCTACTGCCGTACCTCCTAGCGCCAGCTCGCTTAAATGATCTAATGTGTTTTTCAGAGCTTTTAATCCATGGTCCAACTGCGAAACATAGCCCGAAAATTCTTGACCTAAGGTCAAAGGTGTAGCATCCATAAGGTGGGTTCTACCAATCTTCACTACCTCCATAAACCTATTCGACTTGCTTGCCAACACGTCCCTAAGCTTCTCAACCCCGGGAATAGTAGTTTCAACCACCATCTTATAACAGGCAATATGCATGCCTGTGGGGAAAGTATCATTAGATGACTGTGACTTGTTTACATCATCGTTAGGGTGGATCAGTCTCGTACCTTCACCTAATTTATTTCCGGCGAGCACGTGCGACCTGTTGGCCACCACTTCGTTCACGTTCATATTGGACTGGGTTCCTGAACCCGTCTGCCATATTACAAGTGGAAACTGGTCGTCTAACTTTCCTTCGAGGATTTCATCACACACCTTGGAGATCAGATCGCGTTTCTCTTGTGACAGTACACCAAGCGCATGGTTCGTATGGGCCGCTGCTTTTTTGAGATAAGCGAAGCCGTAGACCACTTCCAACGGCATACTTCCCGCAGGTCCTATTTTGAAATTATTACGTGATCTCTCGGTTTGTGCGCCCCAATACTTATCGGCGGGTACATGCACATCGCCCATGGTATCTTTTTCTACTCTATAGTCCATTATGCTGTGTTTATTGAGACTGCAAAATTAACGAAATGCGGCGTGAATTACGGTCAATTAAAAGGGGTGAATCATAGGTATTTGTATTTTTTCGTACACTTACTTTAACGTCTTTCCATCCTTCATGAGCTCAACTCACTCGTTCCTATTTGTGCTCCTGCTCCAAGAAGGATAAAGAATGCCAGACGTAAAGGTTTTGGCCTAATTTGCTAACATTTCCGGGGGTCTTGTTGAGGGGTAAGTTCATGGGAGAAAGATATATCAATATTCTTCAAGCCTTTCATTTTGGAAGCGTTTTCCGTATCGCCCCAATAAAAAATACGCTTGCCTCTAACTTTTAAGATATAACCGTTGAGGTAACTTTTCGGATAAAAAAATGAGCCGTTGCTTCCCTGATGGTCCGGGTTGCAGGCAGAACACCTTCAATTCTCATTGAACCCTGCTTAGTGCTTTTACCATTTCTCAGGATGGTACCATCACCTAACTTATCCTGTGCCAACCATGTTTGGATCGGCGTGGTTTTTCCGTTCGTATTTTACCGTAGGCTGAGGGGTTAGCATGGTCACTATGATGATGGGTAATAAGCATTACGTCAATATCGGGAAGTTCAGAAATTCTCCTGAATTGATATTAAAAACATCCCTTTCAAAATCTTGCGCAATGCAATTTGACTATACAAGTAACAGTAAAATGACTGAATACTTCATAATTGGTGATTAATTGTTAATTACTAATTGCTCATTGCCCATTGATTAAACCTTCATCCACTCGAACATTCGATAATGCTCTCCGTCCATTCCCAGAGCAGTGTAAACTTTCTGTGCCCTAACATTATCCTTTTCTACATAAAGACGAATACCTTTATATTCTTGATGGGCCTCTACCAAATGCTGAATGTGTCGATAGAGCATTTTAAAGACCTTCTGGTCTCGATATTCCGGTAAAACATACACAGATTGAATCCAAAGTACAGTACCATTGCGCCATTCGCTCCACTCATAGGTTGTCAAAAGACAGCCAACCACGTTGTCGCCGTCCACAGCTACGTAATAAATGCCCTTATTGCGGTCTTCAAAAATGGCCTTACTTCCTGCTAGGAGCTTTTCTTGCGTCAAGACCAGATCTTCGGTTTCCTGCGCCATTCGTATTTGGAAGTCTACGATAGCGGAGACCTCATCGGGTTTCGCTTCTCGAATGTGGATCATAGGTTCATCTTTTCTTTAGGAGGATTATTAAATAAAACGCTATCGCCCTTGTGATTTAAGCTATGGCTTTAAAGTACCGTAAAATTGGTTTGAAGTGAAGCGCTGGTCCCAAAGAATCCGTTAAAAAACTCAGGCAAAGTTTAATTATCCATTTCATAGTCTCTACTCTTTTTAAACCTTCAAGATCATGCCTTGAAAAATTTGCCTTTCATACTATTCTTTTTGGTAATTTTTTTGTGTCCATACCTGTTTCTCACCTGGACTTTTGAACACTCTGAGGAAGTATTTATATTTTATGAAATCTTTTTTTAGCAATTCACCTTCTTTTGGTTGGTGAGGCATGCCGTGTATACAGTTCGTGCATAGATTGATAGAATTTGACTTTGAAATAGGTAAGTGAAAATAACGTTTTCAGCCCATTTCAACCCATCGAACACCTTTAAGCAGGTAGGAAACGGCTGTTTTTATTTGTAGTTTTTATGATGTAACACAAAGGCATAAGTACTTTTTTTAGAACACAGCACTCGTACATCTTCGGTATTCGGAATTGCTTTCTAGATCGTATTCTCGTTTACATATCGCTTGTTTTCAATATGATCTGTACATCACAAATTGATCACTATCCCACCTTCGGTCTCCGTCTAGCACACGCAAATCAAATTTCAGTTTTTATTTTGAAAGGTACGAGTAGCTCTCGCAACGGCACGTTTGAAAGGTGTACTGAGCTATAACAAAGGTAAACCGGAAACACTCTGTGACTTTAGCAACTATGCTTAGTTTTGCCGCGGATCGTTGAAATTTTAGTATGAACCTAGCCGTTGACATAGGTAATTCCGCAGCAAAAATTGGTGTTTTTCGAAAGGACGAGTTGATATATAAGTACGAGGGGATAAAGCCTGAAAACCTTCAAGAGATTGTGACGAAATTCGCTATCACGGGAGCAATCCTAAGCACCGTAACAGATACCCCAGAGGTTTTTTTGGACCAGATCAGCGCACTTGATCGTGTCATTCTGCTCACTCATCAAACGCCTCTTCCTTTACGAATCAATTATGATACTCCGGAGACGCTAGGACGTGATCGAATAGCTGCCTCCTGTGGCGCTCAGGCCCTTTTTCCAAATGAGAATTGCCTTGTCATTGATTGTGGCAGCTGCATTACTTACGATGTACTTTCCGTAGATGGCACCTACCAGGGAGGTGCTATTACACCAGGTCTTACTATGCGTTTTCAATCTTTGAATACTTTTACCTCCAATCTACCGTTGATACAACCTGAAGATGAATTAACTACAATAGGCAAGAGCACTAAAGAATGTATTCAAAGCGGTGTCGTAAACGGTATACTCAGTGAAATGGAGGGATATATTCACCGGCTGTCAGATATCTTTCAACCATTAAAACTGGTAATGTGTGGTGGCGACACTTATTTTTTTGAAAACAAGGTGAAAGCTCGCATATTTGCAGCCCCCGAATTGGTTTTGAGAGGTTTAAATAGGATTTTACAGCACAATGCTTCATAGAAAAATGGCTTTTGCATTAGTGACATTTATGTCACTTATCACGACCACTGCATTTAGCCAAGCCAGTCAGTCACCCTTTAGCTCTCAAGGTATAGGGGATCTGAATGATCTGGGATTAGCTCATAACCGTGCTATGGGAGGCCTGGGCATTAGCAATGTATCTTACTGGCACCTAAACAATATCAATCCTGCACTTTTACCTTACAACACGTTAACCGTATTTTCGGCCGCCTTTGTTGGTGAGAACCGGTCTGTTGAAAATGACACTGGTTCAGAAACCAACGGCAGTGGCAACCTGGCCTATCTGACCCTTGCGTTTCCTGTAAAACCTGGCAAATGGACTACCTCCGTAGGTTTAATGCCTTATTCGAACGTTGATTATGAATCTCAGGATACGATTAATGTTATCGGGGCCGTTGATGGAGAAAGGGCATTAAAAATTTCGAGTGGCACGGGAGGCCTGAATCAGTTCTATTGGGCTAATGGTATTGCCGTAAATAAAAACATCTATGTAGGTCTACGAGCGGCCTACATTTTCAGTAATATCGAAACTGACGTGGCCTTTGACCTTTTGGAAGGTCTCGGAACATTCAGAAGAGGTCAAAACGAGAGAGTTTCGGTCTCTGATTTTCTGTTTTCCGGCGGTTTGGCCTACAGAAAAGACTCCATATTTAATAATAAAATTCAACTGCGATTGGGACTGACCTATGACTTTGGAGCGGAATTAAATGCTGAAAAGTTCATAAGTACTGAACAAAGAAGCTTAGACATTCCTGTTTTAAGAGATTCGTTGGAGGATATCAGAGGTTCAATGGACATTCCCCAGGCCATTGGCGTGGGTATCTCGCTTAACAATAGTTCAAAATGGGTCGTAGGGTTGGATGCCAGATTTCAACGGTGGTCAGAATTTAGGGACTTCGACGGATCGAACGAAAATCTGGGTGACCAAGTAAAAGTGATACTCGGTGGAGAGTTAACACCCGATCCTACCTCAGTGACAAGTTATTTTAAAAGGGTGAGTTATAGGTTCGGACTTTCGTACGAAAATAGTCCTTACCAAATCGCTACCTCCGAGGGACAATTCAATCAGGTAAACGACTTTGGCATCAATCTTGGGTGGTCGATGCCTGTGAGTAGGATATCTAATTTAGATTTTGCTTTCACGTATGGTCGAAGAGGTAATGTAGACGAAACTATTATCAGTGAACAATACTTTAGATTCCATTTGGGTGTGACTTTTAACGATCAGTGGTTTATAAAGAGGAAATATAATTAAGGAACTGTTTTAACTATGCAACAAATAATGATGAAAAGAATCTTACTTATGACAGCGTTTACGCTGCTGGGGTATATCGCTCACGCCCAGTGTGGAGATTGGAACTTCCCTGAAGATAAATCAACCTTTGACGAAAAGAACGTTTTGTATAACGATGCACTCAGGGGAGATAATTTCAAAAATGCTCA
>JBCCIX010000169.1:0-8632 GCA_039028075.1 Bacteroidota bacterium
AATCGATTTTGAGTAGGTGTTATAACCCACAAAAGATACGGTGAGATCATATTTGCCCTCCGGAAATCGGTTTAAAATAAAAGTACCATCCGGGTTCGATGTCGTTCCGATCATGGTACTGGCGAAATATACATTTGCGAACTGCACCGGCTCACCCGTACCTGATTCTGTTATCTTACCTTTTATGGCTTGACCGTTTGCCATAGAAAAAGAAAATAATGCTGGTAGCAGAAAACGTATCATATCCTCTATTGTCAATTGACCAACAGGATGCGATTGTATAATGTTGCTGTGGTCAACCTGTTGGCCAATCTATTGATATTAATTTAACATTTTTTAAGAATCCTTCTTTTTTAAGAATAGATATAAGATCACAGAGGCTATGAAAAGAGATCCGACTATGCTCAAGCAATAAAGGGCATAGAGTCCGATAGTTCCCAGCGAGGAAGTTTCACCTTTTGGGGATGCGCAAGAAACTAAAAGGACTGATGAAACCAAAAAAAGTCTACTTGGCTTCAGTAACATCAGTGGCTTCATTACTTTCCCAAACCTGGAAGCGATCAATTTCGTGTTGTATCTTATTATAGACCCAAACCAATACCGTAAAATCATCAATAAACCCGGAGACCGGAATAAAGTCTGGAATAAAGTCCAGAGGAGTAATAAAATACAAAAGCGCAGCCACCACCAAAACGATATATCGCCATTCTATATCGCGATATTCTCCTTTAGCATAGGCCTTAACCATGCGAATGAATATGTTCAATCTCGCGACAAAGCCTGAGGTCTTTAGGTTGTCTATTTTGAAATCCTTTACTTTATCGGAGGCCTTGTTCACCACATCCCGTAGCCTGGGGTTGCTTCCAAGCACTTCAGAAGCTTTTTTAACTGCGCGCTTAAAGAACTGATTTCTGTCTACATCATCCATAGCCTTAAAAAGTAGTTCTTATCTCGGCTTTAACCGCGATCAACGCTTTTTGTATCGGGTCGAATTCACGATCCATAGCGGTATCAAAAAGTCGTTTAGAAAGGTCTAGACCGGTGGCTTCATCATCCAATCCCATGGCCGATTCATTAATGGAAACAATTAGTTCTTCCTTAGCTGTTTTCACCAGGTCCCAAACCTCATCGCTCATGTATACCTGCTGAGAAACATTATGGTTATACTCCTCCCGCACTTCCTTCAACATAATATGCTGAAATTCTCGCGCGGTATAATCGCCGTTATTTAACCTAACCACCAGGTTATTTGGGCTTATACGTTCTAAAAAAAGGCATATTCTCTCATAAGCATGAAGACGGTTCGGCAAGACGGTTTCAATGCTTTTCCCCCTGACCAATAACGCCTGCCTTTCTAGCTCCTTATCTAAGAACGACTTTACGATCAAATACATAGCGTATAGTACTGCCCCGGCGGGCAACAAGATTTTACCAAATTCAATTAATACTTCCATGCAGTGAGCGTCTCTATCATAAACGGCTTTAAATTAAAAAAAGTCTACCACTTAAAAGGCACATTTTAAGGATGAGGCTATTTAGTAGGTAACTTTGAACCGCTTCATGTATTTTGCAGTTTATAGAAGGTATGACGAAAGATGTATTGATACCGGTATCCTTAACAGCGAAAGCCGTAAAAGAAGTAAAGCATATCATGGATAACAAAAATATTCCCGATGGATATGGTTTGAGAATAGGCATCAAGGGAAGTGGAGGTTGTTCGGGCTTTAATTATTTACTTGGTTTTGATACTCAAAAAGATTCGGATATTAGTTTTGAAGTGGAAGGCATACCCGTTTACGTAGAAAAAAAACACACTATGTACCTTCTTGATTTAGAGGTGGATTTCTACGAGGGGAGTGATGCCAAGGGATTTACGTTTGTGAAGAAGAGTTAGCTTTTTTCCTCTCCTGGTATACTTTCCATCGCTGGTCTTGAGCTAAAAATTGAAAATATCCAAATAGTATTCCTCCCAAACTCCAGGCAAAGAGTCGAAGTGCTAATTCCATAGCATCAAATTCTCTGAATTGAAAATCTATTGACCAAAAGTAATTGATTAGGCCAGTGACAATGCCCCAAGTCAGAGCCACGATTCCAATGTATTGCCATTTCCTTTGCCTTTTAATGGTCCATTTTTCAAAAAACCTAATCTCTTTTTTGGAAAAAATTGACTTACTGCTCACTCTCGATACTTTTTTAAACTTACTACAGCTCTTTGGCATTCGCCCTTGATCGGGGGATTTAACTTGGAAAGCTTAACCTTCACCCACTTGAGCTCTTGCATTTCGTTAATCACCCGGGTGGCGATGGATTCCACCACGTATTCTAATAGTTTAGAGGATTTGGCCATTTCCTCTTCAACTATGCTATAGAGGTCTTCGTAATCTACGGTATGACGTAGCTCGTCCTCTATGGCTGCTTGTTGGAAATCCGTCTTTAAGATAATATCAACCAGAAAAATATTCCCTTGTTCACGCTCTCGATCATAATATCCGTGATAAGCCTTGAATTTCAGGCCTTTCAAAGAGATCTTGCCCATCTACTCGATCTCGTCAAAAAAGGAAGTAGACCCCGCGACCTCTACTTTGTTACTCACATTTTTGTTCGATGCTTGTTCGTGGTTGCCGTTTACTTGTTCTTTTTCTAACGGTTTGTCATCAACCCTGGCTGTCTTTTTTGGGGTTGAACGATCTATATTTTCTCGTTTAATTTTCAAAAGTTCCGCTTCAATATCCACAGTTCTAATTTGAGACTTAACCCGCTCTACTTTTTCTACCGCATCACCGGCAAAACTTCTGATATCAGACAGTAAATCATCCCTTAAGTTCTCAAGATTACGGTAAACCTGGGCCAACGATCGAACACGATCTTCCATTTTGTCAGTAGCATTCTTAGACCTAAGTTCGGCTTCTTCGATCATATCCTTGGCTTTCGCTTTGGCATCATTGATCATTGCCTCTGACTTTATCTGCGTTTCCCGCATGTGAAGCTCTGCCGTTTTTGTAGCCTGATCGATCATATTGGCCCCTGTATCTTCAGCTGTTTTTAAAGTCTTGAAAAGTGAATTTTCTACTTCTCTTAGCTTTTCCACCTCCTTTTCGGAAGAATTCAGCTTTATAGTCAGTTCTTTATTCTCGTCCATAAGTTTCTCCCACTCTTGGGATAAAGTGACCAAGAAAGCGGTGACTTCCTCTTTATCTAAGCCTCTAAAGGCTTTTTCAAATGTTTTTTGACGAATGTCTAACGGAGTGATTTTCATAGTTTAAAAAATTAACCAACAACAACTATTAGGTAAACTGTGTATACCAGATCGATATTGCCCTATCGTCACTGGCGCTTAGCAACAAATGTCTACAAGAAGGCATGAGCAATTTATTAATGGAATTCTCGTGACCCGCGTGCCTGGCTTTATCGACTACTTTTAACAATTTAAAAGTATGACTATCCCATATTTTTATCACTTTATCCATGCTACAATTTACAAAATGTTTGCCATCCGGGCTATACTCAATACTATTAATGGCAAATAGCTAGAGGTGCAGCGATACCCTGTATAGTAAGGTAACCGGCCCTAATCCTAGTTTTATGGTTGCAGCAACCTGCAATTAATTCATTGGTTCACTCATTTATATCTACAGTTTTAAGACTTGCATCAGACCCTTTTACGGCCTTAATCACTCTTAAATCATAAACATCAACCTCCGGTAACAAGCATCACCAATAAACGCAGTTTTCTCGGACGATTTACATAGCAAGGATTGCCGTTTTAGTCATATTCAGTACGCCCAATTCGTTTTTTTCCGATCGATCGTGTGGATACCATTTTAATTGTGACTTATCAATAGTATATTTTCTTTCGCCAACACGAGAGACCATAGATCAAATTTGTTGATTTCGTTGGTCGTAAGTGTTCAGGATCATCAAGCTCTCAATTCACCACTGTATCGTCTCCCGCATCGGCAAAACGTAAGTTATAAGGCCTATATGGCCCGTTAGGCTCTTTAGTTTAGATACTGTTACTTTGCTTTCCGACACGTTTATGGCCTGTTTAAGTGCAGAAAAGCAAGATTTAAGATCAAAATTCAAATGCCCATTGTTGAAATTAAAAAGATCAGCATCAGCCGTTCTTTAGTCATTTGGAATATAGCGGAAAGTGTAGAGCAACTCAAGTGTATGATCGTACTTAGCCCCACTGAAACAATTACGCTTGAATCCATCAGAAGTGAAGTGAAGAAAAAAGAATGGCTAGCCGGAAGAATAGCGGCTAAAGAACTACTCATTTCCAAAGGGATAAACTTCAATGGCCTTTTAAATAATGAGTATGGAAAGCCCATTTTAAAAGAAGGTACAGGCGAAGTATCGTTGTCCCACTCATACCCTTATGTAGTGGCTATTCACGATGATGCCGAAGAAGTGGGAATTGATTTGGAACAGCCGACCCCAAAGTTAAAAGCGATCTCACGGAAGTTCTTACGTGACGTAGAACTGAAGTCAGCAAATAACAATATAACAAAATTATGTGTCTATTGGAGCGCTAAAGAGGCTCTTTATAAAATCCATAGCCAAAGGGGTCTTATCTTTAAAGAAAATTTGTGGGTGGAGCCTTTCGAATTACATAGTGAAGGGACGATCTGTGGCCGCATTACTGTGAATAAAGTAGAAAAAAAGTATAAATTACACTATTCCGTGAATCAAGATTACGTCTTGGTTTATAATCTGTGAGACCACTCGAAATAAGTATGAGAAACATTGTAACCTTATTATTTACCCTCTCTACATGTATAGCTTACAGTCAGGTTAAAGACTTTAGGCTCGCTAATGTGCAAGACGGCAATGAAGTTAGCCTATCTCAATTCAGCGGCTCAAAAGCGGTTGCGGTCATTTTTACGAGTAATGTGTGTCCTTATGCGGTATATTATGAGGGAAGAATCACGCAACTCGTAGCCGATTACAAGGCGAAAGGCATTCAATTTATCTTGGTCAACAGCCACAGGGAGGCCAAAGAATCGAAGGAAGAAATGACGAATAAACTATCCACATGGGGCCTGGATATTCCGTACCTGTCAGACAAAGACCAAAAAGTAAAAAGTGCTTTCGGAGCGCGCAAAAGCCCGGAGGTGTTTTTACTTAAAAATAACAATGGCAAGTTTTCAGTTTTTTACAAAGGAGCTATCGATAATAATCCTCAGGTGGCCAGCGATGTAAAAGAGCAGTACCTCAAAGAGAATATAGAATCGCTGTTAAATAATGCCTCGCCCTCGTCGGGCGGCAGACCGATTGGATGTGTCATTAAGGGCTAAGTTTATAAACCAGAAGTACAGCAGTATCACAAATGCCGTAATATTCGAAAATATAAAACCGCCAATGAAAACCAAAAGGCTTCATTCTGACCGTCTGGCAAAACTGAAGCAGGCTTTAGTATTTAAAAACGATGGTGAGTATATTTCATGTAGCTTTTATATGTAACCGCTTTTCTACTCCGTACTCAATTTTCTGAATAGTAGACTTCTGAATTCAGGGGCATATCGATAGAACGACTGATTAAATTCTTAATAAGTCGGCCAAATATTTGTATAATAAATTTGTTTTAACAACTTAAATTTCTAGCTTAAATTATATAAAATAATAAATTTAAATTATTTCCATTTAACTAATAGTATAATGAAAACACGACTGTTTCTCATTTTTTTGGTTTTCTTAACATTAGGATTACCAAACGACTTAATCTTAACCACAAGTGATCAAGGTTCATCAGTAAACTATAAAGGTCTGAAAGCTCAAGGAGGTAATGATGATTTTGTCTGCCCTGAAGGCACTTATTGCCCTGACGTAGGAGACGGAGGTGGTGTCAGGTGTCCGGTTTATGGTGACTGCGGAAGTTGTTTTAAATGGAAGCAAGTACCTGCCAGCCTCTTTGGGGAATATAGATGTGGATGCTATTATACGGGCTATCAAAGTGATTATTGCTCTGAATGTCAAACAGTTCCTTGTTAAAGCCGGTCAAATATGGAAATAAGGATAATTCGTTTAATTATTTATCTCAGCTTTCATTTTATTTTCGTTACATGCAGCTCAGTCGAAGAGTCGGCAAGTCAGCAAACCATTTCAATCAATGTGGATTCTATTCGTGAGTATCAAATGCACGAAATTTTTTCCAATATTAACTTGATTCCGCTAGAGACTACAGAAGAATCAACAATATCAGAAATAAAAAAATTAATTTTTCATGAAGGCAAGTATTATGTTTTGGATTATCGAGCCAAAGCCATTTTCAGATTCGATGCTTCGGGCAGATTCTTAAGCAAATTCCAAAAGATTGGTAAAGGACCAGGTGAGTATTTAGGTATCGATGATTTTATAATTAATCCTTATTCTGGGAATTTAGAAATATTACAAGTTGACGGGATAGTAATAGTATATACTTTGGAAGGTGAGTTCGTGAAGAGGTTTTCAATTGGATCGGAGGTCCGTTCAACACAATTTTTTCACATAGTTTCTGAGGATATAATTGCATTTCTTTCGGAATATACCGAAAACAGGTTATGGTTGTATTCACGCTCGAAGAATCAGGTGATTAAAAAATTGCATGAAGTACCATTATTCGTAGGTAGCGATACACCCTTTAAATCAATAAACTCGCCTTTCTATAAGCATAGTAAAGTAATGAACTTTTCTGAGCCGCATACAAGAAGAGTTTACACAATATCACTTAATGGATATTCTTTAAAATATGCTTGGGACTTTGGAAATGATTTTGATATTAGCATGTTTCCTCAAGGACAAACAATTGAAGAAAATGTTGAATTCTGGCAAAAATCAACAAAGGACTATGTGAGTTATTTTCGATATAATCTGGAGAATGATGAGCTTATTATCACGTTTTTTGCATATAATGAATCATACAATTTGCTCCTATATAAAAAGGAATCAAAAACGTATCGCATCGTCAAGAACTTTAAAGAGGGTGCAGTGCCCGATCTGATAGATTTTATTAATGAAGATAAGGGCGTTTATTCGTGTGTAATGGCCGAAGATCTCCATCATTTTATAAATGAAGATGTATTGAGCGAAAAAGATAAAGCACTTTGGCACAGAATAGACGACTTAGAAAATCCCGTCATTGTACAGTATTACTTCAATGATTAATATCTATTTTGACGCTGAATTAAATTGGCTAAAGTTAATAATTCAACTACTTGTCTCAAGCGAGCACCGGATAACTGGTGTACAACCCATTTAGTTTTCTCCAAGAATATTGGTAGAGCAATAAATACTGCTGCTATTGAAAACAGCAGCCCACCAATTGTCTCCATAGCCAACACCTCATTATGACCATAAATTAAAAAAGGAACTAGTCCAAAACAAGTAGAAAAGACGGTAAGTATGATAGGTTGGGCTTTGTGGATGACCGCTTTCAATACATTTCGTTTGTGGTTGTATTTGCCTCTCTTTAAATTATTTCCATCAGTGCTCGGCTCTCTCGAGTGACGACTATAGGCAAAATGAAATATATCACAGAATTGAAAATTAGATAACAGTTTAATCATAATAGTCAATCCGAAATAACCAATGAAACGAAAAAAATGAATAATTACCACCTGGTACAACCAATCGGCTGCACAGTTTTCTTAGGCTAAATAAATTGATCTATCGTTCAGGTTTAGCCCTGAAGGCGCGTCAAAAAAACTGGCAGAATAATGAAAATGCCGACCACTGAAAATACCAAACCCCCAATGGTTCCCACGGCTAAAGAAAACCAAAAAACTTCACTCTGGCCCTCAATTAAAAACGGAACCAGGCCAAAGCAGGTAGAAAGGATGGTGAGCATGATGGGCTGGGCCTTATGGGCTACCGCCTTTAGAATATTTCTGTTGTAGTTGCCTTTTTTTAGGTTGTTCAAGTCATTTACCACGAAAATAGCAGCATTCACCACCAGCCCTCCCAACAAAACAAAAGCAGCATATCCGCCCTGGTCAAAATAGAAATCAAATAGTGCAAAAGTCAAAAACAGGCCAATCAAGGAAACAGGAATACAAAAAATGATAAAAAGGGGCTGCTTTAGATTTTCAAATAGAATAGAACAAATGAAATAGATCGCTACAACCAATAGGATCAATAACCCATATTGCCTTTTTACCTTCCCCCAATTCCATTCCCAGGTTAATTTCTCCGTGGAATAGCCGAGTGGCATTTCTTTTTCTTGTATGGCCAACGTTTCATCCAGGTATTGATTCCCAAACTTGTAACTGCCAAAATATTCAAAACCTACTACCCGTAAGTACTGCCTGTTCTCTTTGTGAATGGCATTGACCGTTTGTGTGAGCTCCAATCTGCCTGATCGGCTTAAATCAAGGAAGGCAGAATCTATTTGAATCCTTTGATTTTCCAGACTGAATACTGAAAAATCATCGCTCCCTTTTTCTTTTACATAAACTGGCATATTTAGGTTTGAAAAAGGAACGAAAAATGAAGGTCGGGTACTTTTGGAAAGAAAATCCAGCTGATCCATAATTAGTGACGAGGATATATCACTTTGGGCGAGTGTATACAAGTCGGGTTTCCAATGGTATTCTTCCCTGCTTTCCTCAGACCAACTCAAGCGTTCATTGGTATTTACCTTTTGAATACGTTTATG
>JBCCIX010000170.1:0-8624 GCA_039028075.1 Bacteroidota bacterium
AGCAGATAGACCTTTTACAGCCATCATGGGAGGGGCCAAGATCTCGGATAAAATTTTAATCATTGAGCAACTCTTAGATAAGGTCGACAATCTAATTATTGGAGGAGGGATGTCGTATACATTTTTTAAGGCTTTGGGTGGAAATGTAGGTTCTTCGCTGCTTGAAGAAGATAAGGTAGAGTTGGCCAAATCACTGGTTCAAAAAGCGAAGGATAAAGGGGTAGAGCTACATCTGCCATTTGATTCTGTGGCAGCAGATAGGTTTGACAATGACGCAAATACCCAAGTCGTTGCTAATACCAGTATTCCGGACGGATGGATGGGCCTTGATATAGGTCCTCAAGCGAGAGCCGTTTTTGCAAATGCTATTGAAGAATCAAAAACAGTACTTTGGAATGGGCCGATGGGAGTTTTTGAAATGAGTTCTTTTGCGAGCGGTACGGAAGATATAGCTAAGGCGGTGGTCAGGGCCACGGACAAAGGAGGTTTCTCCCTGATAGGAGGAGGAGATTCTGCCGCTGCGGTCAACAACCTTGGCTTTGGTGATAAGGTATCGTACGTGTCAACAGGTGGGGGAGCTCTACTTGAGTATATGGAGGGAAAGGAACTTCCGGGAGTTAAAGCGATTAACGATTGATTGCTGTACGTATAGCGCCTTAATTTTGTGAAATACTAAGTCTCCATTGCTCGTCATATACCAGTTCACCACTGTCTACCATATTTCTAACTACTTCCAGAAAGGCATCGCGATCGCTGGGGTTTATCTGATCCATCACCTCCTCAACATTTAAAGATGTTTCTCGAAGCTTTTTGATAAGTTGCTGTTGGTATTTGATTAAATGTTCGAGCTCATTTTCCTTTCTCCTTGCTACGCAAAGATCACATATGCCGCAGTCTAATGAATTCTCTTCTCCAAAGTACTCGAGTAAAAGCCTACTTCTACATGAACTCCTATGCTTCACGTAGTTTATGACGGCAGCACTTTTTCCAGACGCTAGCTCCGCTCTTTGCTTTATTCTCACTTTATTCAGATTCAAACTTTCCGCGTGCATTCTGGCTCTACTAAAAGTGATCTGAGGCTTATCTCTCTGCGGTTCGTAGTGGACAATATTTAACCCGTTTAGTTTGGATAATTGATCAAAAATATCGGCCCTGTCCAAACCTGTGAACTTTGCCAGTTGTAACTCGGATATTACCACAAAATGAGTAAACATCTCTCCTCCGTAAAGGCGTAAAAGCCCCTTAATTAAAGGATCAAAATCAGCATGGGCTACCTGAAATTTATACAATTCATTGTTGTCTACAGCTATGTGAATATGGGAAGGGTTAAAATAGCTCTCATTAAAACTTATTAAACCCTCTTCCTCCAATCGTTTAAGCGTGTAGAAAACTTCGAGATGGTTAAACGAATAGTGTTCTGAGAAATCGCGAATATCAAAATCAAAGCTTTGCCCCAACCCGCTGCCTACCGCTAATCTGAAGTAATTAGCCAGGGCCTGGTAAACTTGTTTGAGCGCTGTTATGGACGGATACTGGCGTTTAACGCGCTGCTTTAAATGGTCAACATCACTGTCGTTAAAAAGTAGTAGCGCATAAGCCTTTTTCCCATCTCTACCTGCGCGCCCGGCTTCCTGAAAATACGACTCCAAATCCTGATTCAACCCCAAATGCACCACTAATCGTACATCCGGTTTATCGATACCCATTCCAAAAGCATTGGTCGACACCATTACTCTGGATTTATTATTTTTCCAACTTTGCTGACGCTTGTCACGCTCATCTTGATTAAGCCCAGCATGATAAAAGTTTGCTGAAATTCCGTTTCTATAAAGCAACATCGCAACTTCCTTAGATTCTCTGCGGGTGTTAACGTAAATAATGGCAGATCCCTGTACACTCTTCAGCACTTCTAATAGCTTACGGTGCACATCTTCAACTCTCCTGACGGAATAAGATAGATTGGCCCTGAAAAAGCTTTTTCGGAATACATTCTGCCTTGTAAACTCTAACTTTTCCTGGATATCCACAATGACTTCAGGGGTTGCAGTTGCCGTAAGCGCTATCATCGGCACATTACTTACTACTTTCCGCATTTCAGCTATGCGCAAATAGGAAGGCCTAAAATCATACCCCCATTGAGAAATACAATGAGCCTCATCAACAGCGATGAGTTCTATATTCAGTTTAGTTATTCTCGCTTTAAAAATATCAGTTTCAAGCCTCTCGGGCGAGACGTACAAGAACTTCACTTTTCCATAAGCGCAATTATCCAAAAGCAGATCTATTTCACGTTTTCTCATGCCGGAGTAAATAGCTTCTGCTTTTATTCCTTTGCTCTTTAAAAATGAGACTTGATCTCTCATAAGGGCGATGAGTGGTGTTACAACCAAGCATAAACCTTCTAAAATCAACGTAGGAACCTGAAAACAGATGGACTTACCGCCACCTGTGGGTAAAAGCGCCAGAACATCTTCTTTTCGAAGTACAGCCTCTACAATGTCTTGCTGCAAAGGCCTGAAGTCATCGAAACCCCAGTACTTTTTTAATATAGTGACAGGATTACTCAATAAATGCTATCCAGCTACGGTTTAAGGGCAAAAAACAATTAAATCAGTCCTGAGCCTTTTTCTGCGGTTTACAACCTACTTAGTCTGTACAAACCAATCGGCATAAACAAGGGGTAGATTAGTTATCCACCATAACAAAGGCACCCCAGTAATAAGGTGATTCATATTTAGCTTTTATCTCATTTTGGGCCTGCCGGAAAGCCCTACTCCGATCATTACTTTTTAACCAATACTTGTAAAAAAGTGACATTAACTCTTGAGTGGCGGCATCATCCACTTTCCAAAGGCTCATTATCAAACCACTTGCTCCGGCCGCCAGGAATGAGCGTTGCAGCCCATAAACGCCTTCCCCGGCCTTCACATCACCGGAACCGGTTTCACAAGCGCTGAGAACTACGAGCTCCGTATTTTCCAAATTAAGATTCAGGGCCTCATAGGCCGTAAGTATGCCGTTGTCGTTGCTTTCTAAGCTGGCATAATCGTCATTGAGTGTTTTTTCCGCACCTTTTAAGAGTAATCCGGACCTTAACAAGGGGTTATTTCTGGCACTTTCGGCGCTTATTCCAAACACTTTATCACTGCGTACTTGCTGATCTTTCAGGAAGTATCCATGAGTCGCAATGTGCAGTATTTTCGGTTCTTCAATGGATTTCAAATTTCCCTCGGTGGCACTTGACCCCGTGAAGTTTTTGGCCCTGTAGCCTCCGGAGGTAAGCTGCCTATCAACATTTTCAAGCTCTATTTTTGTACCTGGTAAAGGTGCTACAGCTCCGCCAAACGGCGGGTTTCCTATCAGTACTGCGGTTTTAGTACTGTTATTAACCGGCGAATTCTTAATATTTTTTGAATTGCTTACCAGTGTGACTTCATAATTGCTTAAAACGTATTCGCCACTTGGCATTTGTAATGTATTTACATTAATCTGGTTATAAATGCCGTCAGCAGAAATAAATACTTTTTGAACTCCAGTGAGTTTGGCATCAATTTCAAGCCAAAATTGACGATACGAGTAATCATCCTTTATTTTATTTTGAATAGCGTTATTGTAATATTTATAATACCTACTTTCAATTTCAGCACCATTATCAACAACAACATATTCCGGTGCATCGGAGGCGGGTCTGATCACAATGGCTACGTACTTTACATCATCTGTAAATTGCTGGTCAAACTCCCTTATTCTGATCATATCAACGATTGCTTCGCCGGTGGAAAGTTTGCTTTGCACCTCGGCAAAATTCATATTTTTAAGCTCGTAGCCTTGGCTGAAAATATCTGACTTCTGAGAAAGGATTTTTTCTGTTGAATTGGTGGCCTTTTCCAAAGAATCCAACTTAATTTTTTGAGCCTGTAGCTCTTCTTTTGAATAGCTGTAATAACGTGCTAACGTTTCTTTTTGATCTAACCAAATGTTATAGTCTCTGATTAGCTCTTGGTTACCACTGTTCAAAATCTTATTCTTGATCTGTGTGGTGGAGCTTAACAACAATCCTTTTGTAGCGATGTGATAACTGTACATTTCGGAAACCAACTCCGGATGGTTACTTCTGGAATCAATTACAAAGGAATAAAAACGTTCAAACCGAGGTCTCAACTTATCCCAATATCTAGTTTTCTCAGCTTCGCTCATCGGTGGAAAAAAACTATTGATGAATTTCATCGATCGTTCCAGAGAACTTTCATAGTAACTTTTTGCTTTGATCAGGTCTCCATTCTTCCAGTATAACAGTGCCAGATCCTCCTCAGATTGCACAAAAGCCGGGTGGTTCTCGCCAAGCGCTTTCTTTTTTATGGCTAAGGCTTGAGTCAGCATGGGTTCAGCTTGGTCATACTTCTGTTGGAACCTATGAAAGTTGCCCAGATCGCTGATCGCCGCGGCATAAACCGGATGTGCTTCACCAAATTTCTTTTTGTATATTTCAATGGATTGGGTGAGAAGATCATTTACCTCTCCATATTTACCCATATCCATATACAACGCCGCCTGACTACTCAATAGGTGAGCATAATCCGGATGGAACCGCCCTAGACTCCGTTGCTTCAAACGGGCTAGCGCTTTAAATTCAGTCTCCGCTTTTCCAAGTTCACCCATCTCTTGGTATAAAAGCGCTCGGTTCATCAGAAACTTTTGATGATTACCACTTTTCTCACTCTGAAGGCTGGCACTTATACCTATAGCTTCATTCATTTTCGACTCCGCCTGGTCATATCTACCCATAGTTTGAAAGAGCATTGCCTCATTGTTCAGTACTATGGCAGAGGGCATGCTATTGCTTCCATCGGCCTCAATGATGACTGCGGCAGCTTCATTAATTTTTTGCTCCGCCTGATTATATCGACCCGTTTCCTTGAGCAGCACCGCCAGGTTATTCAATGACGCGCCGTAACCTGAGTTTTTACTGCCTGTCGTAGCCAACCGCAATTCAATAGACTTCGTAATGAACTCCTCAGCTTTTGAGTATCGTCCTGTTGTACTATAAAGTAAACCCAAATTGGATATTACTTTAACGTAATTGAGGTCATCCGATAAGCTGTCCGATTCATAAAGAAGTTTAGCGTACAAAAACCTGTTTTCTGCCAGTGCATATTTGCCCGAAGCGTACAAAATCTCCCCGGCATCCAGGTTTCCCCTGGCTCTCTCTGGTCCTGTTTTGGGTTCATCGGAACTGGGTAAATTCGACATGATTTTAAGAAAGTTCTCACCCTTTTCGCGATTGTCAAAAAGCCCGGAATTGTCATTCAATGAGATGGCATAATTAAAGCTAGTGCTATCAAACTTATTTCTGGCATCTTCAATCTTACGTGCAAAAAAGTCTTTCGATTTCTTTTCTAATCCTGGAATGGTCGAAACTGTATTTTTCAGATTTTTTAGCTTACCGAATTGAGCTTCCGCAGGCTGGTGTAGTTGTATAATCGCTATAACGAATAATGCTATCTTTTTCATGTCCAAACCATATTTCTAACCAATTTAACGAATAATGAAATTGCTACCCAATTCATAAAAGCGTGATCAGCGAGATTAGGCAATATTTTGTAATTTGCGATCCGCATGAAGGTGTTAGAAGCGATCATTATGAAATTATACATGGTTTGGGTGCTTCTGGTATTCTCCATTTTTATGATCGTATTTTTACCTTTAATTGTAATCCCTATTGTTTTAGGACAGCGTTTCGGGCATATTACGTATTTCGGCCTGTGGATTTGGAGCTGGGTATTTAGCAGGCTCACCTTCATACGATATGAAATCATTGGAACCGAAAATATTAGTAAAGGCCAATCATACGTCTACACCAGCAATCACACCTCATTTTTGGACATCCCAGGATTGCGACTTGGTATACCCACGCAGTTTCGCCCCCTGGCAAAGAAAGAGTTATTGAAAATTCCTGTTTTTGGAGTAATCGCTAAAGTTGCTACCGTAGTGGTTGACCGATCCAGTAATGAAAGTAGAAAACAGAGCATAAATACGTTAAAACGGCATATTCAATCCGGTGTTTCCTTACTTATTTTTGTCGAGGGAACTCAAAACAGGACAAAAGAGCCTCTTCAGCCATTTTACGATGGAGCTTTTAGGTTAGCAAAAGAAACACTTACGCCTATTATGCCAACTGTGGTCATTAATGCCGGCAAATTAATGCCTCCCAGTTCGATTAGAATAAGTCCCGGAAAAATTAAAGTGGTTTTCGGTTCTCCTATTGCGGTAGACTCCAATTCTGATGTTTCACAACTAAAGCAGCAGACCTACAGTCAAATGTTGCAATTGATTCATCAGAACTAGTGCATAGCTAAGTGTATCGTTACGCCCTAAGCTTCGTTTTCTGCTTTCTCTTAAAAAGACTTACATAGCTATGACTGGATGTAACTCTACTCCAAGCCAAAAATTACTTCTACTTAATCATTAGTCCTACCATAAATAAACATTAATGGATAGAACCGTTAACGTAATTAGGGAAAATCTGAAAATGTCTCACCTTGACCATAGCGTATATCTTCTCTCTTAGTTCGTCAACATTAATTTTTTTCTCTGCCGAAATAAAAACAGTTCTATCTTTTTCATTGAGCTTTTCAAGAACATAGTTTTTCAGATGCTGATTTTCCTCGTTGAGAAGGTCCGTTTTATTAAAAATGTATAAGGTGGGTTTATCAAAAGCATCTATATCCCTTAGGGTCTCTCTCACTACGTTTAGCTGATCTTCGAAAGCATCGTGCGAAATATCGACTACATGTAAAAGTATATCAGCTTCCTGAACCTCAGCCAAAGTTGATTTAAAGGATTCAATTAAATGATGAGGTAATTTGCGAATAAAACCTACGGTATCCGAGAGTAAAAACGGGATGGTATTAATTACTACTTTTCGGACTGTAGCATCCACCGTGGCAAAAAGTTTATCTTCTGCCTTCACATTACTTTTTGACAATAGTCGCATTAAGGTGGATTTACCAACATTCGTATACCCTACCAGAGCAGCTCTTACCACTTGCGATCTGTTCTTACGTTGGATCACATTTTGTTTCTCAATCTTTTCGAGTCGCTTTTTTAGCACTGAGATTTGATTTCTAATCATCCGTCGGTCGGTTTCTATTTCCTTTTCCCCCGCACCTCCCCTGGTACCTGTACCACCTCTTTGCCTTTCAAGGTGGGTCCACATTCTCGTTAATCTAGGCATCAAATACTGATATCGGGCTAGCTCTACTTGCGTTTTAGCCTGGGAAGTCTGTGCCCTGAATAAAAAAATGTCTAAAATAAGTAAACTTCGATCATAAATCTTACATTGGAAAACACGCTCCAGATTGCGCAGCTGTGATGGGTTTAGGTCGTCGTCAAAAACCACTACTTGTATTTTCTGCGCTTTGCAGTATGCCATAATTTCCTCAAGTTTCCCTCGGCCGACAAACGTCTTAGCGTCAGGTCTTTCCAGTCGTTGAAAAAAGTGTTTTTTTACTTCAATTTTAGCGGTACGAGCTAAAAAGTCTAGTTCATCAAGATACTCTTGAATGGTAGAAGTATGATCTTGCTTTTTGCCCACGGCTACCAAAACCCCTTTCTCTTTTCTATTCAGCGTAGACAAAGATTCTATCATTTTTTTGAACAAATTATGGATTTCAAAGCGCTTTTTTCTAGTTGCTAAACAAAGTACAACTTACATCTTGTCCATAGGTTACTTTTATTTATCTTGGCAAATTAAATAGTAAAAAGTCTTAGTTCCTACCTGAACATCAAGTTGATTTAGTTGGTCGATGAAAATAGCAATTGTCTTAAATACCTCCTGGAATATCTATAATTTTAGAATGGGTCTGATTAAGGCCCTGCAAAAAAAAGGTCATGAAATAGTAGCCATTGCCCCTTACGATCAATACTCGCACACAATAAAAAAAGCAGGTTGTGAATATCATAAAGTAAGGATGGATAGCAGGGGCGCTAATCCAATAAAGGATTTCGCGCTGATATTCGAGCTCCTATTTATTTACAGGAGGGTAAAACCAGATGTTATCCTACATTATACTATTAAACCAAATATCTACGGTACTATAGCAGCATCTATTTTGCGCCTTCCCGTCATTAACAATGTTTGTGGCTTAGGTACCGTTTTCTTAAATGACAATTTGGTCTCAAAAGTAGCTGGTCTACTTTATAAAATAGCTTTTCGCTTTCCTAAAAAAGTCTTTTTCCAAAATACGGATGATCTTAAGTTGTTTTCTGACAAGAAACTCATTGACCCACGTATAGGGCAAGTAATTCCAGGGTCAGGTATCGATATTGATCACTTTAGACCGAAAAAATCCGGCAGAAATAAAGCGTTTACTTTTTTACTCATAAGTAGGCTCATTCACGACAAGGGTATAGTAGAATATATTGATGCCATTAAACGCATGAAGCAAAATGGAATTGAGGCACGATTTCAATTACTGGGCTCGAAAGATTTTGAACACAAACGTGGAATCGATGAAAGTATAATAAATAATTGGATCGCTAATAATACGGTAGAGTACCTCGGTTCTACCGATGATGTTAGGCCATTCATAAATAATGCTGATTGTATAGTCTTACCTTCCTAT
>JBCCIX010000171.1:0-8602 GCA_039028075.1 Bacteroidota bacterium
ACACCCACATTTTTTTCATCAGAGCATTTAAAACTACTTATCAATGGCATTTTAGAAAGCGCTGACTTGCACTCGAATTATTCATTTTCCTTTGAAGGTCATCCTAATAATACGACTATACATCATCTAAAGGAGCTTTTTAACCTTGGTTTTAGAAGAGTGAGTTACGGCGTTCAGGACTTAGACTACAAAGTTCAGAAAACGATTAACCGGATACAGCCCTTTGAAAATGTAAAGGAGGCCACATATTCTGCCCGATCTATTGGATATAACTCGGTAAACTTTGATCTGGTTTACGGATTACCATTTCAGCGGGTAGATAGCGTTGAAAATACAATCGATAAGGTGATAGATCTGAAACCGGAAAGGATTGCCTTTTACAGCTATGCCCATGTGCCATGGAAACACCCTTCGCAAAGGGCGTACACTGACACCGATTTGCCTTCAAGTAATGTGAAGCGACGGCTCTATGAGGTAGGTAAAGAAATATTGCTCGCGGCCGGATATACGGATGTGGGCATGGATCATTTTGCGTTACAAGAAGATGGTTTATACAAGGCTTACCAGAATAAGACTATGCATCGAAATTTTATGGGCTACACGGAGGCAAAAACCGAATTGCTGATCGGGTTAGGTGCTTCGGCAATTAGCGACGCAAAGTATGGTTATGCACAAAATATTAAAAGAATTGAAGATTATAATTCAACAGTAAGCTTAGATAGTACACCGGTTTTCAAGGGCCATGAACTTACAAAAAATGAATTGGAAGTCAGGGACAAGATACTTTCGATTACCTGTAAGGGAGAGCTAAAATGGAAAGCGGGTCAGCTGAATTTACCCCAACTCATTCAGCTTAACCAAATGAGCGATGAGGGTCTTATCGACCTGTATGATGATGGCCTGCACATCAAGAAATTAGGTATGGCCTTTCTCAGGAATATATGTGCAGTCTTTGATCCTAAACTCAATCAAGAGCAGACTTCACAGCAACCCGTATTTAGCAAAGCCATATAGCTTAAATTCTAGCGATTTGTAAAACCCTCATTATTAAAATCCGGGAATACTTTCCGGATAGTATTGTCAGTGTCCTTCCTTGGATTTTCCCAATCAGCTGCTAACTCGAGAAGGATTAGCTTTTTATTGTTCAGTTCGGCTTTCAACTTATCGATGTCGGAGTTGAAGTTCTTATCCCTTCGCTTACTTTTCAGCGCATAACGTCGCGCGAAGTTATCTCCTTCATTTTGTAATAGATTCCGCATATCAATATTGACTTTTAGCATTTCAAGAATATCGTCTTTTGACCTGCCAATAACCTCTGTGGCTTCCAATGTTCCTAAAGTCAATACCGCAGTTCCACCTATTCCAGTGACGTAGTTTCTTGGGTCTTCTTCTAAAAAAACGGGAGATATTCCCGTAACCGCCCCGAGGGAGGCACTTACTATAGATCTGCGCTTTTTACCTTTTTTTGCCGATTTTAACTGTTTATTGAGTGTTTTTTGATTCTCGTCCAGGTGAGCGATCAGATCCATAGTCTCTTTCAGCATACCCCTGTATTTTTGATATAGCCGAAGGTCTCTTTTCTCAATGTTCTCCGCATCCTCTATGGCTATTTTAAGGGTATTATCTTTCTTTTTTCCGCTATCATCTACCGCAAAAAAGGTCAAGTTAATAGTATCGGTTTGGCCCTCTTCGGCAATGAAATTATAACCTGGAGTCCATTTAAACTCCCATTGCGTATTCGTGTATTTGGTCAAGGCCTCTTTAGGCACATCCTGATGATTGCTTAAAAAACCTACGTCCATGACGTTATCGTCGCCGTTAGGGTCGGTTACGTAGAGGTTAAGATTTACAACCTCATCTTCTTTGACAACCATAATCGAATCCGAAGGCACAATTAAAATGTTAGGGGGTAGATCCAATTGAGTAGCCTGAATAAGCAAATGACCAATACCCTCCGCCTTTTCGGGTTGGTCCTGAACAATGAACCGTACCTTTAGTGGAGTTTTTTTTAATGACCTAAATTGATTTCTTGAAGGTTTCCATGAAAGTAAACCCGACTCATTGATTATAGCGCCTTCAGGCAAATCTTCGAGATACGGCTTGAAAATAATGGGGTCATTGTCAGGATCTTGGACTAGCGTAGGTTTATTCAGATTGTATTCATTTTTCGAATATTGCTTTACGTAAAAGTTAGGCAGGTTTGATATAACTGGCGGCCTGTTTTTATGGGCAACCTCAAACTGCAGCTCTTTAACCGCCTTGATACCTTTGGCCGCTTTGGCACTTATAATAAGACTAATCTGCTTTCGCTCCTCGATACGGCTTACTAAATCATATGAAGGGACCCAGTTAAAATTACCAACGGTATCAAGGTTAACATCAAGCCCTTCTGTAAACTCCATTTGATAGGAGAACTCAAGACTGTCCGGTGCTACTAACCTGACTTTGAAACTGATGGAATCACCTTCTTCAATGATGTTCCACCCAACTTTTGTAGACAACTCCCAATCGTATTGGGCATCCACCTGTATCGATGTGGCACAAAGCAAAGCAAAAATAACAACCCGTAACATCGCACAAATATAAAGCGCCTTGTGCACCTCGCAAATACATAGTAGTCAAGTGAACACAACCACCATATCAGAGGCCAAAACGTTATTTTAAATGTGATCCGAAAATCATAACACCGCTATTTTTAAACAAAAAGAAGCATTCTGTATTTGAATTTTACCGTATGATATAAATCATCTTAGCGCCTAATCCCTATCATGCTGCTCCCAAGATGGCGTGGTTACTTTCGTTTTGATTATTTGTCATATAACTGAGGTAACTTATGGAACTTGAAAAATTTAGTTACGATAACAAGGTAGTAAAATACTTTATCGTAGCTACGGTTATTTTTGGTATCGTGGGTATGCTTGTGGGACTTACCCTGGCCATTCAACTTTTCTATCCCTTATTCAATTTTGATACTCCCTATACCACATTTGGTAGGATTCGTCCTTTGCACACGAATGCTATCATTTTTGCTTTTGTAGGGAACGCCATGTTTGCGGGGGTTTACTATTCCATGCAGCGACTTTTGAAAACGCGTATGTTTTCGGATGTACTGACCTGGGTCAACTTCTGGGGCTGGCAACTGATCATTCTCGCCGCAGCAATTACTTTGCCCCTAGGTATTACTACTTCCAAAGAATATGCTGAACTGGAGTGGCCCATTGATATTGCCATAACACTGATCTGGGTGGTATTTGGGGTCAATATGATTGGTACAATTCTTAAAAGACGTGAGAAGCACATGTATGTGGCTATCTGGTTTTATATAGCCACTTTCGTTACTGTGGCCGTGCTTCACGTGGTTAACTCTTTCGAAATGCCGGTTACATTTTTCAAAAGTTACAGCTGGTACGCAGGGGTGCAGGATGCTTTGGTTCAATGGTGGTACGGTCATAATGCAGTGGCCTTTTTCTTAACCACACCCTTCCTTGGTTTAATGTATTACTACCTGCCGAAAGCGGCTAACCGACCGGTTTATTCGTATAAACTATCGATCATTCACTTTTGGTCGTTAATATTTATCTATATCTGGGCGGGCCCACACCACCTTTTATATACCTCTCTTCCAAACTGGGCACAATCACTTGGGGTTGTTTTTTCCGTAATGCTTATTGCACCCAGCTGGGGCGGTATGCTAAATGGTTTACTTACCTTAAGAGGAGCATGGGATAAAGTACGTGAGGAGCCGGTGCTAAAGTTTATGGTAGTGGCGGTCACCGCCTACGGGATGGCCACCTTTGAAGGCCCTATGCTTTCCTTTAAAAATGTGAATGCCATCGCCCACTTTACAGATTGGATTATCGCTCATGTTCATATAGGTGGTCTGGGCTGGAATGGGTTTATGACCTTCGGTATGCTTTATTTCTTGATCCCTAAAATGTGGGGCACCAAGCTGTTCTCCATCAGGTTAGCAAATGCCCACTTTTGGCTGGGCACATTGGGTATCATTATTTATGCCTTACCGATGTATGTAGCTGGCGTTACGCAAAGCCTAATGTGGATTGAATTCAACTCGGAGGGTTTCCTGGAATATAAAAACTTCCTGGAAACAGTGGTGCAGATCTTACCACTCTATATGCTAAGAGCAATCGGAGGCTTCTTGTATCTGGTAGGAGCGTTTATAATGACCTATAACCTCATCAAAACCGCAGCACAAGGTACTTTCATTCCCAATGAAGAAGCCGAAGCTGCCCCACTTGAAAAAGCACCTAAACAGGCCGAGTCGGGATGGCACAGTGTCTTGGAAAGAAAGCCTGTCATATTCACGGTACTTACTTTAATTGCCATTGTAATAGGAGGGGTTATTGAGATGGTACCTACTTTCTTGATAGAGTCAAATGTACCGACCATAGCCAGTGTAAAGCCCTATACACCACTGGAGTTACACGGCCGTGATATTTACATTCGTGAGGGCTGTGTAAGTTGTCATTCGCAGATGGTCAGGCCCTTTAGGTCGGAAACAGAACGTTACGGCGAATATTCAAAGGCCGGAGAGTTTGTATATGACCACCCGTTTCTTTGGGGCTCTAAACGGACCGGACCAGATTTACATCGAGTAGGTAAAAAGTACCCAAATAGTTGGCATTATTATCATATGTTGGAGCCCGGTGTTGTTTCTGCGGGGTCTATCATGCCACCGTATCCATGGCTATATACTTCGGCTATCGATAAAATGGCTACGGCTGGTAAAATCACGGCATTACGAACAGTAGGAGTGCCTTATGAAGCGGGCTATGAGGAGCGGGCTAACGAAGACCTGGATGCTCAGGCGGCTGAAATTGTCCAAAGCTTGATGGACGAGGACGGTATTGAGATTGCCAAAGAGGCAGAGATCATTGCGCTAATTGCCTATTTACAGCGATTGGGAACAGATATAAAAGTAAAAGAAGGTCAAACCACCGCATCTAACTGATAAAGACATGTTTAAACACTATTTCGAACAAATACATAATGTTGAGGTGTGGCCTATCATCTCACTATCTATATTCTTCATCTTTTTTATAAGTCTGATTATCTGGGTCATTAGGGCCGATAAGAATTATATTAAGATCATGAGCAATCTGCCCATGGAAGATGGTTCCGAATCCATTGATGAACCTAAAAGTCATACACCATGAAAAAGATGATGCAAAAATTAGTATTGGTTTTATTGGTGATGCTGCCTATTTCGAGTGCATTGGCACAGAGTGCAGAATCGAATTTAACGGTAGATAGTAAGGTCGTCTTTTACTTCGTTACAGGTTTCACAATGGTCATTGCTCTCCTTGTATTGGCCGTGTCCGTGGTGGTACTTCAATTACTTAAAACCTTTGTGCGCCAACAGGCTGAAAAGATGGCCGAAGAGAAGGGTGTAGAATTGGTTGAAGAAGAAAGTGCCTGGTCTAAAATGTGGACTAAACTCAATGATTTCCGTCCAATGGAAGAAGAGGGCGAGTTAGTGCTTGATCATAACTACGACGGTATCCGGGAATTGGACAATCATTTGCCCCCATGGTGGAAGTGGCTCTTTTATTTCACTATCATATTTGCCGTTTTTTACTTGGGAGCTTATCACGTTTTTGATTCATTGCCGCTACAGGAAGAGGAGTATTTGGCGCAGATGGAAGCGGCAGAGGCTGCTAATGCAGCGCGATTAGCAAGCCTTCCCGAGAGTAATATCGATGAAAGTAACGTGACCTTCGTAGAGGATGCCGCTTTGTTGGCAAAAGGGCAACAAATTTACAAGTTGAACTGCTCTCAATGTCACAAAGAGGATGGAGGAGGAGGAATAGGCCCCAATTTAACCGATGATTACTGGTTGCATGGCGGAAGCATCAATGACATTTACAAAACCATTAAGGTAGGTGTTCCGGAAAAAGGCATGATCTCCTGGGAGCCATTATTGTCTCCTGAGCAAATGCAAAATGTATCCTCTTTTATTATGACGTTGAAAGGAACTAATCCTGTGGGTGCCAAAGATCCGCAAGGTGAACTTTATGTACCTGAAGAACCTGCTGAAGAGGAGGAACCGGTAGCAGCGGATTCTACAGCGGTAGCGCAATTATAGTTTAAGCTATGAGTAGGGTGAGAGTTATGGATAACTTGTATGATTTTGATGATCAGTTTCGCGACAGTATTTCCACGGTTGACGAGTCTGGGAGACGCGTATGGGTTTATCCAAAAAAACCGAAAGGTAAGATGCATAATCCCCGGATTGGAGTTACTGTGTTTCTACTCACCATACTCTTTGTGGGCCCCTTCCTAACTATTGGCGGAAGGCCGTTTTTATTACTCAACTTTTTCGAACGTAAGTTCGTGATTCTCGGCCAACCTTTCTGGCCGCAGGATTTTTTCTTGCTCGCCGTTACGCTCATTACCTTCTTTGTGTTTATAATTTTATTTACCGTGGTTTTTGGGCGTTTATGGTGTGGGTGGGCTTGCCCGCAGACCCTTTTTATGGAGATGGTTTTCCGTAAGATCGAATATTGGATAGAAGGGGATGCGAATAAACAGCGTAGGTTAAATAATGGGCCCTGGAACGCTGATAAGATTAGAAAGAAGGGACTTAAATTCACTATTTTCCTGGCGATTTCATTGCTCATTTCGCACACCGTAATGGCTTATTTAATAGGAATAGATCAGGCAGCCCAGGTGGTCAGTAAGCCGCCAACAGAGAATTTATCCGGTTTTATGGGTTTAATGGCTTTCACCGGAATATTCTTCTGGGTATTTGCCTATTTCCGGGAGCAGGCTTGTATAGCGGTCTGCCCCTATGGCCGTTTGCAAGGCGTGCTGTTGGATAAAAAGTCTATTGCGGTAATGTACGATTGGCTTCGCGGTGAACCACGGGGTAAAATCAAGAAAAAAGCGGCCCTTGAACTGAAGGGCGACTGCATTGATTGTAACCTGTGCGTGCATGTTTGTCCGACAGGCATTGATATCAGAAACGGCACGCAATTGGAATGCGTCAATTGTACAGCTTGCATTGATGCGTGTGATGATGTCATGGAGAAGATCAAAAAACCAAAGGGACTGATCCGTTACTCCTCTCATGCCGCGATCGAGGAAGGACGGCAAAAGCTTTTTAATCCACGTGTGGCCGCTTATTCGGTAGTATTACTGGCGCTGATCTCCTTTCTTTCATTTTCGCTGGCTACCCGTTCCGATATTGAAACTACTATTCTAAAAGTGCCGGGCCAGCTCTATCAAAAAACAGAGGCGGGTGACATTACTAATCTCTATAACATACAGTTTGTAAATAAGACCTATGACGATATGACCTTGGAGGTGCGCATTGAAAACGAGGCTACTGCGAAGATATCTAAAGTAGGAGGAGGAGATGTTAAAGTACAATCCAACGGTCTCGCCGAAGGGGTATATTTCATAGAAATGCCAGTAGAAAAAATTAACGCACCTAAGATAGATTTAAAAATAGGGGTGTACCATAATGGGCAGTTGGTAGAAACCGTTAAGACTAAGTTTTTAGGACCGGTTTCTTTTGTGAAGTGAGATGGCGCATTGTAATTATAAAGGATTTTAAATGGAATAAGACTACCAAATAGAGGGCTTCAAGCTCCTAGCCTCAAGCCTCAAGCAATTTTTGTTGATTCTAAAGCTTGTGGCTTGTAGCTAACAGCTTGCGGCCATTTCGATCTCAGATCATCGAATTGAAAGAGAATGGGAAGTCTTTGAAAAAATAACGAAATAAGAAAAAACATGAATTGGGGAACTCGAATAGTCATAACATTTATTGCTTTTGTGGGTGTCATTGTAACGATGGTGGTGATAAGCATGAAGCAGGACATTCATCTTGTAGCCAAAGATTACTATGTGCAAGAGTTAGCTTATCAAGATCAAATGGACAGGATCAGTAATTCAAATGAGCTTAGCGAACTAAAGCCTGAAGTACACTACGATGCAAAAAGAAAGAGTATCATACTGTCTACTCCCGATGGCAAGAACCTCGACGGTACTATTTATTTCTTTAGACCCTCAGATGCCAGATTAGATAAGAAGTATACTATTCAATTGGTTAACGGAAAACAGGTATTTTCTTCCCATGATTTGAACAAAGGCATGTGGCGGGTAAAAGTGAATTGGAAGGATCAGGATAAGGAGTTCTATACGGAGAAGGTTTTGATATTGTAGTCAATGATAGTAGCGAACAACTTTGTGCGTATTCTATAATACCAGTATCCAGGTGCATAACTCAGTCACTTGAATGAAAAAAATAAAATGCAAGCAGTATTCATCAGCGGACTGATTATCGGCCTTGTGGGCAGCCTGCATTGTGCCGGCATGTGCGGTCCTATCGCCTTGGTAGCACATAACCATGGAAACTTTGGCCGGAGTTTGATCTATAACTTCGGTCGAATACTGGCTTATACCCTACTAGGGTTAATTTTTGGTCTTCTCGGGGAAGGGCTATCATTTTTTGGAATACAACGTTCACTTACCATTACTATGGGTATCGTGGTAGTGGCTCTGGCCCTATATCCTCGTTTTCAATCGAGACTTGTGCATACGCCATGGAATAGAATAGTGATTAAACCATTGAGAAAAAAAT
>JBCCIX010000172.1:0-8553 GCA_039028075.1 Bacteroidota bacterium
ACCATAGCTTGGCGACTTCCGCGTTTCTTTAACTCATTCCTCGTTAAACTAATCCAGTTAGAAATATGCTTTAGCCGCGCTCTCGCGCTATGATTTCTGCGGTGAATTCTTCCGTTCCCGTCAGGAAGACATCGAGTCATCTTCGGTTTCCAGATCTGGGATGTGGGTAAAAGCAATGCGCATCGGGGCGGAGCGCTGTGCTTCATGGGCACCGCCGAAATAGATTTTCTGATTACCGAATTGGCTGTTGATCTGATCCATCGCACGGTTTAAAGCGACATTCTTATCGCTTCGGTCGAACAGGCGTAAGGTGCGATTATCCGGAGTAACCAGATCCAGCAGGGTAACGCCTACCGCCAGCAGTTTCTTGCGAGGGTGGGGACGACGCTGCCAGAGCCGGTTCAGGCAGCGGATCAGTTCCAGTGTGTCCTGGGTTTCCAGAATCTGCATATCCTGTCTCCAGCGGGTCTGATCCAGATACTTGAGTGAAATGTGAATCCGGCCCGTGAAGTAACTGCCATGTCTTAATCGCACGGCCGCTTTCTGGGTCAGGCGATGTAAAACAGCCCGTGCCATCAGCGGGTCACGTTCATTCGGTGCTAATACGTGCGAATGCCCCAGAGTCCGGTTTTTAATCGGAGCCTGATAGATATCCTTGCCCCGCAATTGGTCGAACATCTGCTCGCCTCCCACGCCGCCCCAGATTTTGCGCAGTTGTTCCTTGCGTGCACCACACAATTCCTCGACGTTCTGGATGCCGAACATACGGATCCGTTGTTCCATTTTTCGGCCGACCCCGTGAATATCCGACAGTTTTAAGCTGTATAGGCATTCCGGAAGAGAATCTACATCGATAAAGGTAAGTCCATCCGGCTTTTCCATATTGGAAGCAATTTTGGCCAGAAACGTATTGGGCCCAAACCCGATAGAGCATTGGATGGCGGCGGCTTTTTCATGAATGCGCTGCTTGATCTTCCTGGCGAGCGCCTCTGCCTGGTGCCGGGTCTGCCAGTTCTCCGGCAGGGTGCAGGCAACCTCATCGATGGAAAGCACCTGGTCGATATGGATACAGGATTCGATGACATCCAGCAGGTGCTGGTGCCATTCCACATAGGTGCGGTGCCGCGCCTCAACGAGGATGATCTCCGGACACAGTTTCTTGGCCTCGCCTACATTGGTGCCGGTCTTCACGCCGAATGCCTTGGCCTCGTAGCTGACGGCGATACAGCAGGTTGAGTCCGTCATGGCAGGAACCACGCCGACAGGTCTGCCCTGAAGTTCCGGCTGCAGGTGCTGTTCGACGGAAGCAAAGTAGGAATTGAAATCAATCAGCAGCTTCCGGAAAGACATCCGATACACATATCATCTGAAAAAAAGTATGCTAGCCTATCTGTCTGAAAATATATTTACGGCTTATTGTAAAAAGAAATTGGCCTGAATGAGCGAATCGCGTGCAGTTTAATTACCAAAGGTATTGGTAAAATGTCTGGCGTCGACGTGAATGTCCAGCTGTGCCTGTGGCGGCAGATTAGAAGAGCAAAAAGGAGTTCCTTTAGAGATGTGGCTCATTTTAATGATGGACTCCATGGAGCGAATGCCGTGTTTAAAAGTAGGCACCTTCAGCATGGCGTATGCGAGTTTGGGGTTAATCAAATCTTCCTGTTCTCCGACTACATTTTCCAGGCATGACTTCAGCAAAATGGCTCGCTTGATAATATGCATGCCTTGATCTTCTTTGGTGTTCTGCCTGTCGATGCCTCTAATGTTAAGCACGCCTTTGAGTCGACTTAGAAAATCCGGGCCTTTTGCCTGACAGAACTCGGCATTTCGTGAGCGACCATTCATTTCGGAAAAATTCTGATTCACACCTCCGGCAAAGATAAAAACCGCTTTACCCAGGTTGTAGGTTTTACCGTCAACGGTAAAACAACTATCCTGCATGGGTGCCAGAAAATACTTGAGCCAGTAAAACGGGGTTCCCTGAACTGCCGCATCAAATTCGTCAAAGAAAATCAAAGGGATCTTATCTTGAAGGCAGGCATTGCGTATTTCATGAAACGCCACAACGAGTTCGTTATGGTTAACCATTTGTGAAAGATTGAATTCAAGGGCATTTTTTTGAAATTGGGCACCGGAGTTGTTGAGTGATTCCACCAGTTGCTTGACACCAAAAGACTTACCGCTACCCGGTGGCCCGAACACCCCGATCGAGATAGGATTCTGTTCTTTTGCGCGCTGGTCGTAATCCATCAGCAAATTCTGTAAAAAAAGGTAGTCCTCTATTTCACTGCGGTCGGCCAGGTCAAGTTTACCTAATTTAGAATATCGAACCACTGATCCATGAGACTTTTTAGGTTTATCTGAGTCAGGATTTATATCTTTTTGTATACAGTTATAATATTCGAGTTCTCCAGTATTAGACAAAGAAGGTATATGTTGCAGGTCACAATTCAGTTCGGTTAATGCATAGACCAGCATTTTCTGATCAACACTCAAGTCCTCATTATTATCTTTACGCTTGATCCTAGTAATTTTGTCAAAAGTCTCATTTCTATTTTTGTAAGGTTCAGAAGTTTTTAACACGGGGTTCAATGTGGAGGCCCGCCACATAATTTCGGGAGCTTCAATTTCCTGATAAGGGACCCGGGTAATGACCTGATTATTTTTCAGGTCATCGAACATGTTCTTTTCATCAGAATCTGTAAATTTATAGCCTTTTTCGACTACAGCACGCGTCGAATACTCTAATTCCTTAGCAGGATACCAGTCCGCATCCCAGCTTATCTCGTAGTCAATTTTATTTTGATTGTTTTTGCTTTCTTTAAACCCACGTAAAAAATGATAGTTACAGGCTAGATTTGCATAAGCTGCGGTCTCTAAAATAAATTCCTCATTGTATGACAGGTTGTTATTTTTGTTTAACTCTTCTTTTTCAAACTTTTGGGTGAGGTCATAGTTATTTATCCACTGTTGGATAAAAATGGACATATAAAGATATCCATAGCTTTCGCTGACGCCGATGCCGGGCTCTTTGAATGGAACGGGACGCTTTTGATCAAAAATAAGATGCCCGCAGAACGTTTTTTTTGGGGTTTTCTTAAGAAAGAAATGGTCTGTATCAAAAACAACCACACCACTATTACTCAATCGTATTATCAAATAACGAAATGATTGCAACCAATGAGAGGGAGTATTTTCATTTGCCCCTTTTTCATGGGTATCAATGTCTTTTTTGAGATACCGATAAATTTTATGGACAGCAAATTCATAAGTAGTATCTCGAGATAAATCAAAGTTAGGGTCATCTGCCAGTGATCTACTGGAAATGATAGCAATTCCTCGATGTTCGAGGTTTTTTTTTGAGGCCAATTGCTTTCCAACCTGTTTTAACTGCCTGATAGAACTAAACAGGAATAGAAATAAATGAGAAACTGGTCTATTATCGGCAGGCTGACTAAAACACCTGAGAGACTTTATTTTCCTAATATAGGCCATCCGCATGCGCAAAGCTCTCAATAGTACTTTAGTTTTATGATCTCCACCACCGCCCGGAACGAAAACCGAGATAGATTTGTTCTTGGGGCTATCCAAGTCTTTTGACGTAAAAATATATTCCGCACACGCTCCTGATTTCTCAGTGGAATCTTCAATCTTATACTCAACAACGCGAAAGCATTTTTTATCACAGAATTCTTTTTTACGGATGTCTCGATTGGACAAACTGGTTTCCTTTAATACTAACTGGATTGTTCTTAGCTTATTTGGGTACTCATGATGTGGAAATATTTTGCGTGATTTTCTGAGTAATGCTTGAATTAGTGTTGTAATGCCAGAGTCTTGAACATAACGCTGATGAAGCGCAAAATTCTTAGTAGGAAGTAAGAACTGAGAGTGCAGCCTTTCTCCAAAAAAATAAATCGGATGGTTATTCATTTAAGTATCTTAATTCTTATTTCAGGCTAGATTGCTTCTTAAATTTTCGGCTACTTTTTCGACCTTTGATGCAATATCGTCTGTCGTATAATTTTTATAGTTACATTCATGAATAATGGCGCACATTGCATTTTGAATAATATCAAAAATGTCAGATAATGGGGGCATTTGTATTTGTGCAGAACTGATTTGGGTCAGCTGTTTACGTGAAACTAATTGCTTTGTTAGTGGTCCACTTTTGTTTTTCTTTCCCTTTTCCATTTGAATATCGCTCCAATTCCAGTATCCAGCACCACTAACAGAATAGTTGCCATAATATTTATAAAATCCGCTTCCTGCAGGAGGTATTCCAGCTCCCCACGCGGCACGCTGGTATTCCATTTCAGAAGAGCAAAGCGTGGTGATAATGTCACGGCCGATACCTGCGTCCGGTGAATCAAGCAGGAAACCCAAATGCCAGGTTCCATTACAAGAATAAGAAATTTGATCTCCGAATGGAGAGCGGGGCATAGAAGGGATTAAAATATACTTATTGATATCTTTAGCTTCCTTAGGATCATATACTTTCTCTAAGTTAGTTTGTTGAAATTCGGAATAATACTGTCTGCTGAATGCTGAATAGATGGCCTTGTTAGTTGAGGAATCCATGGCAATCAACCCTTCTGCCGAAAGAGTTCCCAGAAAGGCTAGCGCGCATTTTACAGCAGACGGATTCTTTTTAATTAAAGCTGATTCACTATTTTTTGCGCCCATGGCCATGATAAGCTCCAGAAAGAAGGAACTTGCATTCGCAGGAGTTTCTAAATCAAAAGAAAAAGCGACTCGTTCAGGCTTACTTCCATCATCTGAAAAGCGATTAACTTCCGTTGAGACAAGTGCTTGTAAAAAACTTTTACAATCCGTTATGGATATGGATCTTTTTCTTGTATCATCCAACTCCTTATGCCAGCTATTCAGTAAGGTTTTATAACTTTTTCTTCTTATTGACTGATTGGAGCAAAACCAAAACCAACGTTGAAAAGACCTTAATTGGTGCCGCAACTTAGGGTTGACAGGCAATCGGATGAGAGATTTTTCTTGGATGGTTTCTTTTTTAATATCATCTAAAAATTCATGAGGTATTAGTGGCTCTTCAGTTTTACCATATATGCCTAAGTTTAGATCAGGAATCTCTTGAAGAATCTCAGAATGGCAACCGAGCATTCCATAGTCACAATATCCCTCTTTAAATATTCGTTTACTGTCTTTTTCAATAATTCCAAATATACCCATGGCTTCGGATCTGTTATCATCAGCTGCCCACTCATCGACACTTTTGATATACAAATCAGATTTAGGCTCTGGGAGGTTTTGGTAATCGGAGTCAATAAACTGTAAATTTTCCTTAGTGATATTACGGGTCTTGAAATTGTAAGGATAATAAGTTTTTAACTTTTTTGTCAGAAATAAGTTGAAGAGTGATTCCAGTCTGTTTTCTTCAAAAAATTCCAACAGAACTTCCGCCGGCTCGGCACTTTTTGCCTTTGAGGTTAAACCGGTATATCCATCAAATCCACTGACAATACGGCTACATTCTTTTTTATCGAGGATTACCTCCCTGACAAAGCGGTCATTCTTTGATCTTGCGGATTTCATGACTTGTACTGCATATCGCGATTCATCGCGGATATTCAGTTTTTTAAGTGTGATTAAATTATGTGCCGGGATCCGATAGGAATCGGACTCATTACTGGCATCAATCACCTTTTCTTCATAGGTTACCAGAATGGTGGAGCAATATTCTTGTCTCATACCCTTAGGTGGGTCGTTGTGTAGATTGTTATCGAAAGCTTGAAACAATGCTAAGAGTGAATCTAGCATTTGCGTTACTGCTAACCTTTCATGTGAACTGAGTAGATCGGACACACCATCAATAACAATTCGTCTTTTTTTGGACTTGTTGTGTGTCAACCAGCTATGAGCTTCTTGCAATAAAAGGTTAAAATCCAATGCATTACGGGGTCGAAAAATAAATTCCGCATTTTCCAGTATTTGGTCAACATCTAAAACTGCAGGATTAATACCACTATCCTCTATAAGTCTACTTAAAAATTTTTTAGCATGTTTTTTAGGATCATTCTCGAAGCTGATAAATAGTGCTGCTTCATCATCTAGATAAAAATATTTTTTTAGCCAATCTTGAACTTCCTTAGATTTTCCAGATTCTCTAGTAAACTTTTTGAGCAGTTTAAGTTTTTCACGTGCTTCGTATGCTTTCGAATATTCAAGTGTTTGGTGTCCTTCTGATGGTTGGGACACTTCAATAATACGTTCTCTGGTATCTGCAAACAGGAATGGCAGGCACATCGAGCTTTTGCCTGATCCGGGTTCCCCTATAATGACTGAGACATCACCAGGTTCCAGTGCACTGTAGATATCTGCCTGTTTAATATCTTCATTAACAAGGCGTTTTTCACCTTTACCTGCAACCCAATATTGTTTTCTTTCTTTAGTATCAGCGTGTAACATTTGATCTAGACCAGGAACACCGGTCCAAATATATTCAGGGTTACTAACTTTCTTATAGCTGTTTTGCCTATTTGCTTCATTTGTTTTATCACGCTCTATGTATTCTCCTGCGGCTACGTAAGAACGACGAGAGATGACAATGGTTCCGGAAGTATAAAAAGGAGTTTTATCTTTTGAATTAATATCTACTCGCAAATTTTCGATGAAGGTATTTATGTGGTCACGGATGTCATTTGTATCGAAGGGCAATTTGTTTACCTTAAATATTTTTTTGTAATGCTCAGCGATTGTAACTTTAGAAATGCTGAAATCTTCGATATCTATTAGATTTTTATAAGTGCAGAACAGAACTTTTGTAAAAAAAAGTTCCAGATTTTCTTTTTTGGCTTTTTTATTATGCTCCGTGATGCAATCCGCTATATCTTTCTCAAAATTCTCAAGCCTACGTTTTATTTTTTCTATGTTATCCTTGCCATCCAGCATGCAATGCTTGCCGATAAAATATTTAACATAATTTTCATGTGAGTACTTTTGAGTGGCTATATAAGATGATTCAATTCTATTGATTGCTGTTCGAATATCCCTGCGTATGCTCTTGCCGACGATCCGTCGTGAATAAGGCTCCGGGAAGCTGGTGTTTTTATCCGATTCATCATGTGTTAAGATTAACCAGGTATGTTGCCCCAACATCATGTGAGAGCCTTGGGATTTGGTAAACTCCAGCACCCTTGTCCTATGACCGAGAGAGTGAGTGTTGGTATCTAAATGAACTACGTAATTGGCCACATAGTCTTCCACTTTGGGTTTCGGATTTGCCTGATAGGTTTGGCTTTTAGGGTCTGACATGACTGAGCCAGCATGCTCTGAAAGCAAAAACATTAAGGCTAGTGGGTTCTTGCCGGAACCCTGGTCAGGAAAAAGGGCTTTTAAACGATGAAGTAATTCAAAGGTCTGTCGCCGCTCTTCCCCCGGCCCGGAAGAATCTTTCAGTAGCGAAGTGATACTATCGACAATAAGAAAAACATCCTGCCCTTCTTCCGGAACCGGTCGCCGCGCAATTTCAGCAGTAATATGGTTGAGCAGTTCTTCGGTAGAACGAACGGGGCGCTCTATTTCCATCGGAGTTTTAACTACATGCAGTCCTTCATGCTTGTCGTCATTCGTATCGGAAAAAATTTCATCTCTGTCGGAGAACCATCCTCTATCTTGATACATTCGCTTGAGGCGGTCTCTATCCACTTCCACACTGATATAGTATGCTAGGGATCTTGGCTTGTTCTTCGAACGCGGGTAGCGCATTAGCGAGCGTAAGATGGCTAGGGAAAAGGTGGTTTTACCGGATCCGGGCGGTCCGGATACCAGTAAAGAAGATCCCCGGCGGAAGCCCCATGAAGGCTCCTCATTTTCTCCAGTATCATCCGCTTTAGGCGGTAGAAACAGCTCTTTTAAGCCAACAATATCTCTGGGACATATGTACGAATCATGAGCCATCGCAATTATCAGATACTAACAGATTAGGATATTGCAAACAGTTTTTGATCAGCTTATGCGTTTTAATGGTAGAATCGTGTTACTTTTGCGTATAATCAAAAAATTATCTCTATTACTTTGTGTAAATTTCCTGAAATTCAGTATGAATTTGTCAGATAGTCGATAGCTATAATCGTTACTTTTATCGGGACTGCGCTTATAGAGCGAGAGCGCAAAAAATTCTTTTTATCTGCATGATCCGGCTAAGGTGCCTTGCATGGACATGGTGCGGACGGAAAAACCGAAGAAACTGCTGCTCTGGGACATTGATGGTACGCTGGTGCTGACTGGTAAGGCGGGGGAATATGCGATGGATGCGGCGCTGGCACAGTTCGGAGTTCAAGGATCCATCCATGATGTGGATTATCCCGGACGAACAGATCGTCAGATCTGCCGAATGCTGCTGGAATACCATGGGATTCCGGTCACGCCAGAGGCCGTGCAGGATTTTGTGGAAGCCTATCTGCAGGGTCTGGCCGAAGAATTGCCGAAGCGGCAGGGAGAAGTGCTGCCCGGCGTCCTGGAAATTTTGAGGCACTGCCATCAGCGGCCGGACTGTATCAATGCGCTGCTCACAGGGAA
>JBCCIX010000173.1:0-8473 GCA_039028075.1 Bacteroidota bacterium
CTGCAGTGCTCATGGCGCCCGCGAGGGAAATCAGCATTTTTTTATCGTCGTTAAGATGTTTCCGATAAGCCTTCGCGGCATCCACCAGAGCTGCGGCATTGAAATGCAAGAAATGCTTTTCAAGAAAACTTGATATCGGCCTTTTATTCACAGCGCTATTTTTGGTAAGAAGACTTCAGCCATCATACAACGCGCACTACCACCACCCAGTTTTTCAATGGTATCCAGAGGGCTGGATATAATAGAGCAGTAGTTTTCAATACGTGCAATCTGATCCTGACTTAATGACTTATGGGCCGCTCCGGACATCACCAGAAAGGATTTCCCGTCTCCGGACCGTACCTGAAGCATATTTCCCGCAAAGTTGCTCTCTTGCTCTTCCGTGATATTAATTACCTCCTTTCCTGTTTTTTCCAGAGAGTCAATGACTTGATTTCGTTCCGATTCATCATCGATGGCATCAAGACAAATGATGGCGAAACGTTCACCTACACACATCATGACATTGGTATGATAAATCGGAAGTCTTAATCCATCCACCGTCTGGTTAGCGTGAAAAACGACCGGCGTATACCTAAACTGATCACAGAACTCCTTTAAAACTTCCGGGTCAGTGCGCATGGAAAGAGCCGCATAGGCGATCTTGTTTTGCCTGTCCAGAATCATACTGCCTGTGCCTTCAAGAAACTTACTCTCTATTTCATGAATCGAAAAGTCTACTATACTTGAGATATGATAGCCATACGTCTGGATAAGCGCATCCAGAATATCCCTTCTGCGCTCAACTCTTCGATTATAAGCGTACATCGGGTAAAGTCCTACTCGGCCGTCGTCATGAAAGGAAACCCAGTTATTTGGAAATATTGAATCAGGTGTATCGGATTGCTCACTATCCTCCACCACGATAACACTGAGGCCATGCGACTCAAGAGCAGCCACAAAATTATCAAACTCTCTTTGTGCCCTGTTCTGGATCTGCTGCTCCGAGTGCTTCATATCTTCCTCTTGAAAATAGTTATTCTCCGCAGTCTGCTCGTTATATCGAAAGTGAACAGGACGCACCATCATGATCGTATCGGTAGTCTGTGCCGCCATCTTAGTCTCGGATTAAAGGCAGGGTCGAACATCTGAGCAGGCCTTCCATTTTAGCCGTTTCTGCATACTGAATGGTTTCCACAACAAATCCATGCCTTTTTAGAATACCATTAAGCCGTTCAAAACGAATATCAGATACAATAACTTTCGGCGCAATAGAAAACACATTGGAATTCATATCATACATCTCTTCCCTGGTGATTTCAATGATATTCTCTTTCCCAAAATAGTGCACTAAAAATTCATAGTCCCTCAGGTTCTTAAATCCACCTTTGTAAACAATGGCCATGTCCTGACCTATAGGTTGAAAACAACAATCGAGATGAAGCGCATTCTCTTTAGGGTCATCATCTGATTTATTTAATTCAAACGCCTTAACTTTTCGATCAGGGAAACAGGAGGTCAGAAAATCAACGGCCATTTTATTGGTTCGGGATACCACGTATTTATTAAAGTCTTCGGCCTCAGAATAGCCGATAAAAAGATGGTCGTCCCAGGGCATAACATCACCGCCCTCAACCCTCGCCCCTTCAGGCACTTCAATTACCTGATTCAAAGGCATTTGATCTATCAAATATCGGATACCCTCAATTTCCCTTGCCCTGTTTGACAAAATGTGTGGAATAATAAAAATGTTATCAATCACAAAGCCGATATCGCGGGCATACACCTGATTGTAATCATTGATAACGTTCGGCCTAAAAACGTCTACCGCATACTTTTCTAGTACCTCTGCAAAGCCACTCATCTCTTTGATCAAATTTTCCTCCTTGGGATAAGTCCCATTCCTGATGTGCTCTTTCGACTTTGGGTCATAAGCCTCTTCAAGACTAGGAACTCCCCCAAAACGTTCAGCGGTTCCTAAAACAACAGCTCTTAAGGTTGAGGTTTCATTTCTTACAGAAATATTAATCATAAAAAGTGGTACTCGTGCAAGGTTGCAAAGCTAAAAATAGCCTACGTCTTTACATAACCGTCTGCTCCATCTTTTTACCCCTAACGCTCCCTTAAAATCAAATTTATTTGCAAAAAGAAGTACTATTGCACTTCTCAAATTTTTGTGATTTTAGTAGGTGAAAAAGTATATTGACCTGATTACACAAACCTTTGATTTTCCCCAGCCGGAGTTCAAAGTTGTTGACGGACAGCTGCTCTTCAACGAGGTGCCTCTGATGGACATTATCGATGAGTATGGTACTCCTCTTAAGTTGACGTATTTGCCTAAGATCGGTGAAAAAATAGAGCACGTCAAAAGCATGTTTTCGGGTGCTATCAAAAAATACCAATATGATGGTAGTTACACCTACTGTTATTGTACAAAGTCCTCCCATTTTAGCTTCGTCCTGGAAGAGGCGCTGAATCATAATATACATATAGAAACCTCTTCAGCTTTTGATATTCCCATCGTCAGAAAACTTTACGAGCGAGGGAAGCTAGGCAAGCAAACTTATATCCTTTGTAACGGCTTCAAAAGACCGCTTTACAAGCAATACATTACAGGACTACTGAATGATGGTTTTGAGAATTGTGTTCCCATACTGGATAATTTAAACGAGCTGGCACATTATGATGAACACGTTTCTAAGAGTTACAATGTAGGCATTCGAATTGCGGCCGACGAAGAGCCCAACTTTGAATTCTATACGTCAAGATTGGGGATTCGCTATAATGATGTGAATACGGTCTATCGCGACCAAATCAAACCCAGCAAAAAGGCCACATTAAAACTGTTGCACTTTTTCATCAATACAGGCATTCGAGATACCGCTTATTACTGGAGTGAACTGAGTAGGTTCATTTTCAAGTACTGCGAACTAGCGAAGGAATGTCCCGAACTGGATACTATAGACATAGGCGGTGGTTTCCCGATCAAAACGTCCTTAGGATTTAGTTTTGATTACCAATACATGGTAGAACAAATTATTAAAAATATCAAGCGGATATGTAGCAAAAACAAGGTTCCGGTACCTAACATTTTCACCGAATTTGGAAGCTATACCATTGGCGAAAGCGGTGCCATTCTATACGCGGTAATTGATCAAAAGCTTCAGAATGATAAAGAGCTTTGGTATATGATTGATGGCTCCTTTATCACCCATCTGCCAGATGCATGGGGGCTAAATCAAAAATATATTTTACTTCCTGTAAATAAATGGCATAACATGTATCATAAGGTAAATATCGGTGGACTAACCTGTGATAGCATGGACTATTATAACTCTGAAGCCCATACCAGCGAATTATTTATGCCCACCTACGACCCGGGAGATCACAAACCCCTATACATGGGTTTTTTTCACACAGGAGCTTACCAAGAGTCTTTAGGAGGGTATGGCGGAATCCAGCACTGTCTGATACCCGCTCCAAAACATATTCTTGTGGACAAGGTGAATGATAAAATCAAAACCATGTTGTTCGCTAAAGAACAAAAAAGTGAAAGTATGTTAAAGACGTTGGGCTATTAAGGTCAATAAACTGCGGAAGCCTTTGAGAATTTTATAGTTTCCTCAGGCGCTGATTATAAAATGACCTTAACTGCCTCTTTCAAATTTTTCATTTTGTAGTCTGCATTACTACTGTCAGTATGATCCACCTGAATGGTTTTCAAACCAAGGTTTTTGGCCGGAATCAGATCCCTGTCTTTGTCTCCCACCATCCAAGATTCGTTTACGTCTACATCAAATCTGGCTATGGCTTTTTCGAACATTAATAATCCTGGTTTACGTGTTAAGCTCTCCGTAACAGAAGGGTGCCATGGTGAGTAGTAAAAGGCATCAATTATGTAGTTGCAATTTGCCTGAATAGCCTTATGGCAGGTGCGCATCTCTTCCCTGGTGTAAATTCCTTGGGCAATACCAGACTGGTTGGTGATCACAATAATCAGATAACCTGCTTGCTTCAGTTTAAGAAGAGACTCTGCTACACCTGACAGCATTTTAAGTTTTTCTAATGAATAAACATAGTCCACATAATCCTTGTTGATTACGCCGTCACGGTCAAGAAAAACACATTTTTTACCCATTATCGGAATCGTTTTCGGTCGCCAATGTTACTAAAAAGAAATAAAAGAAGTAGGAGACTTTGTGATTCTATGATTTTTGGTATTTTCGAGAATCCCACTCCGGTTAATTCACGTTGAGCAAAAGTTTAGTCATTATACCGACCTATAATGAAAAGGAAAATATACACCTTATCATAAGTGCAGTCTTTGGACTCACTAAGGAGTTTGACGTTCTCATAGTGGATGATAATTCACCGGATGGTACTGCACAGATCGTAAAAAATCTGCAACAAGAAGACTACAAAGACCGGGGACTGTATTTACTTGAACGCGAAGGTAAACTGGGTTTGGGCACGGCTTATATCACCGGTTTCCGCTATGCCATTGATGAAGGTTATGACTACATATTTGAAATGGATGCGGATTTTTCGCACAACCCCATGGACTTAGAAAGGTTACATGAGGCTTGTGCTGTAAATGGAGCCGATCTGGCTATAGGGTCAAGATACGTTTCCGGCGTTAACGTAGTGAATTGGCCTATGGGCCGAGTAATCATGTCCTACTTCGCAAGTATATACGTGCGTTTTATCACTGGAATGCCTATTAACGATACCACTGCAGGTTTTATCTGTTTCAAACGTCATGTCCTTGAAACAATAGATTTGGATCGCATCAAATTTATTGGGTATGCATTTCAGATAGAAATGAAATTCACCGCTATGAAATTTGGTTTCAACCTTCAGGAGATCCCCATTGTATTCACAGATCGAACGCGCGGAAAATCAAAAATGTCAGGCTCGATCTTTAAAGAAGCATTTTTCGGGGTGATACAGATGAAACTAGATAGTGTATTTAGGAAATATATTCCTGCATAAAGGAAATACATCGTAATTGTAAAGTAAAAATAATAGTTCCACCCCCATCCCACAATTCTGAATTTGATACTCGAAACTGACTCTTTACTGTCTATTTCATTAATTTTCGGCACTATGAGCACTTCCAAAGTGTCGCTTTTGGCGAATAATCGCCAATAAAGTTAAGTAGCTATATTTTTTACTCTCTCGTCTAGAAGCATATGTCCGGTCGTATTAGATCGTATTACTTTTCCAAACGAAGTCCATCTACCGGGTTTGATTTTATCACTTTCCCTATTTGTGTGGAGACCACGGCAAGCAATATGGCCAGTAAAATGAATACGGAGGTGATCAAGGGTACTAGAGTAACCGGCATATGATAAGCATACAACATATCCAAAGCGGCAACACCCATGTAGTGACTTAATGGTATACCTACTAATAATGAAACTATCACAAGCAGCGCATACTCATTTATCACGCTTTTAGAGAGGCTCGCGATGCCGGCACCAAGCACTTTACGAATACTGAACTCCTTTGTCCTTCCGGCCACATTAAGATTAACCAGACCATATAAGCCCAAACTTGCCAATATAATAGCCACTGAAGCCAAAACCTTGTAAAAGTGCTCCGCTTTATCTAGCTGTGCATAAAATAAGGCCCAGGTATCTTCCTGATAGCCACCTTGAAAAGGTATCTCAGGAAAGAGATCCGTCCACTGCCGGCTAAGTTCTTGGTACATTTCTTTCTGCTTTCCCTCTTGTGCCCTTACAAGAAAGTAGTTGTAGTCTTTTTCTTCCGCGACGGTAAAAATAGTTGGCCTTAATTCGTGGTAGAAACTATAAGAATGGAAGTCTTTTACCACCCCAATTACTTCATACTTAATGCTATCCATTTCAAATTGAGCTTCCAGTGGGTCTGATAGGCTTAATTTTTCAATAAACCGCTCGTTAACCACAATGGCTTGTTTATCACTTTGCGATTGATCCTTGAAACCTCGGCCTACCACCATCTCAATCTGCATGGTTTCAAGGTAATTCGGGCTTACAGCTAAATGATCAGCTTCGAAATTCCTTTCTGGTGTTCTCAATACCGATGTTCTATGAACTATACCCAGATGCTCTTTCCCACCAGCAATATCTAGAATGTTTTGATTATCCAGCAAGGCTGATTCTAGCTGGCCAAACTTACCCGAATCAGGCAAATAAAGATATAGAAGTTCGTGTTGACTGTAACCCCAACTTTGGCCGTTCTGATATGCATTGTTTTGAATAAAAAGTAAAGCACAGGCTATTCCCATACAAGTAAAGATGAGTTGTGCGCCCAGGAAGACTTTGGTTAATGAGTGTTTCTTACCAAATTGTACCGAACCTTTGAAAATGTTCACGGTATCAAACCTAGAAATATAAAAGGCGGGATAGATACCAGAAATTATAGCGGTAAGAAGAGTGGTGGCTATCATAAACAACCATAAATTGATATTAAGCAGATCTAATGCGATCGGATCTCCAGAAAGCGCTCTAAACCAAGGTATAATAACCGTTATCGCCAAGAACAATCCGACCAGAAGCGCAAAGAAGGTGAGTACTAGATTCTCGATTAGAAACTGAACCACGACCGCACGCTTATTTGCGCCTATTACTTTACGTACCCCTATCTCTTTTAACCTTTTGGTAGCAGAAACAATCGCAATATTGATATAATTAAAACAGGCAAGGGCCAACATGATCAGACCGATGATAGGAAGTCCCAACCGGGCCTCAGCATTGTAATCAAAAGAAATATCATCTCGAATGTTAGCGGTGGCAAAATGAAGAGTGGACAGGGGTTCAAGTCCAAAGCTAGTAATGGCCCAATCATTTTGCCCTTCGTTTTGAAGTGAACGATAGTTGTCCATTCCACTTCTGATCGTACCGAGGTCTACTTTTTCATCAACTTGAATAAAAGTAGCGCTCAGAAATACCCGCCAGTCATTTGCATCAAACTCTAAATCTGACGTATTGAGATTCTCAAAATTTATTAAGAAGTCAAAGTCAATCGTACGTTCCTCTGGAAATGGTTGAGCGACCCCTGAAACCTTAAACACCTTACTTTTACTTTCTCCAAAAATGACTTGCATATCTTTACCTAAAGCATTCTCAGAACCGAAATACTTTACGGCCATATCTGAGCTTAAGATGATATTATTTACATCCTTCAAAGAGGAAGCTGTTCCATGTTGCAAAGGGAAGGTGAACATTGCTAAAAAGTCAGGGTCAACATACCGCAGTTGCTCGTGAAACACATTTTCCTTGAACTTTATGACCACTCTTCTATCCTCTACGCGACAGGTCCTTTTAACTTGTGCAAAATCGTTCTTCAGGTGCTGAGCTAGCGGAGCAGGTGCCGTGCCATATTGACGCTCCTCTCCATCGCGATCTACAAAAAAGGTAGTTAAATATATCTTATCCTTATTGAGATGGAATTGATCAATATCATAATCGAATTCAATGAAGACATACACTAAAAGGCAAAAACCGATGGCTAAGGAAAGGCCAAATACATTGATAAACGAGGTGAGTGGATTTTTCATTAAACCCCTAAATGATGTTTTGGAGTAGCTTTTTAACATAGCGTTAAAGAGTATTGACTTTAGTGTGGTTTTTCTGCGATGATTTAAAAATTCTTCTTCCGCTATAGTAGGCACTTCACCAAATTCCGCCACGGCCTCCTGGAATGCCGATTGTTTTGAGTGACCATCGGCAATGAGATCGTCAATATGGTCGCGCAGGTGGAGCTCCATCTCACGTAAAGAAGCCGTGTTAAATGCACGATGCTTACGAAACTGCTTTAACCACTGATTTATGGATTTTTCTAAATCAAACATAGATCACGTAGTTGACGGTTTTACCTCCCAAATGGCGTTGAGTACAGCATTCACCTGGAACCACTGCTGCTGTTCCTGTGCCAATTCTTGCTTTCCTGCTTCGGTAATTTCATAGTATTTTCTGGGTCTGGCAGAATCGTCTTCCATAACCCACTTGGATACGATGAGGCCGTCCTTTTCAAGTCTATGCAGAACAGGGTAGAGCATGCCGTCGGAATATTTCATTTTACCCCCCGAGAGTTCTTTTATTCTTTTTATGATCAGATAGCCATAACTTGTTCCCTGTTTCAGGATGCCAAGAATGATAGGTTTGGTCGAAGCCGCAGTAAGATTTTTAGAGATCATACTTAATTAATCGTTATACATAGAATACCAAAGTATAACGAAGGGTTAAAAACAAGGTTACACCTAATCGAAAATAGTAATGGCCAGTCCAAGATATGATTGTTCCGGTAGTTCCTATTCAAGTCCATTCGAAACTCGTACTACCCGACTAAAATCAATGTGCAATAAAAATCAATGTTCGATGCAATCAAAACTAGGTTTTTCGATAGTTTGCCAAAGGTCCAAGCTCTTTGCGAGGTGCACCTATTGACCAATAAAGGTCACTTCAGGGATTTAGGGGCATTTTTCGAAGGATGATGAACATAGCGATAA